>JAIBBZ010000015.1 GCA_019694435.1 Pirellulales bacterium | reverse complement strand
TCCGCCATGCTCGACGAACCCGCCTCGGCCCTGTCGCCGGTTGGCGAGGCCCGCCAGGTGCGCTCGCCGGACGATCCTGCGCTGGCGCAGCTTTGCCTCGAGTTAGCTGCGGCTGCCGAAGCCCTGGACGCTTCCGGGGCTTGGCCCGCGATGCAGTTGCAGCGCTGCGCCGCCTACGGCGTGCACGGCTGGTTCCTCCCGGCTCGATGGGGTGGGCAGGAGTGGAGCGAGACGGAGATTCTCAAGGCGTACGTGCAGCTGGGCGCGGCGTGTCTGACCACGGCGTTTATTCTCACGCAGCGTGTGGGGGCCTGCCGGCGAATCGCCGGCTCTGCCAACGAACTCGCGGCGCAGCGGCTGTTGCCCGACCTGGTGGCGGGACGCTCGTTTGCCACCGTCGGGATCTCGCATCTGACGACCAGCCGCCGCCATATGGCCCGCGCCGTGCTTCGCGCCGAGGAGACTTCGGCAGGTTACGTGCTCGACGGATACAGTCCCTGGGTGACTGGGGGCTGCCATGCGGCGCAGATCGTAACCGGCGCGACGCTCGACGACGGTCGCCAGGTGCTTGTTGCGCTGCCGACCAATTTGCCCGGAGTCGAGGTGCCGCCGCCGGCAAACCTGGTCGGCTTGTCCGCCAGCCATACGGGCGAAGTGCATTGCCGGCGCGTCGAGGTTGCGCGCGAATGGCTGCTGGCCGGGCCCGTTGAAAATGTCATGAGTACCGGACAGGGCGCCGGGACCGGAGGCTTGCAGACCTCGGCCCTGGCGCTCGGCCTGGCGCGCGCGGCAATCGACTTCTTGTACGGCGAAGCGCAGCGGCGCAGCGATTTGGCTCCGATTGCCGAGCGGCTCGGTGAAGAGCAAGCCGCGCTGGTCGAGCGCCTGCTCGATCCGGCGACGTCGACCTCGCAAGCGAACAACGATTTTCGCGCCGCAGCCAACAGCCTGGTGCTGCGGGCAACGCAAGCCGCGCTGGGTGCGGCCAAGGGGGCCGGGTACGTCGCCGGGCATCCGGCCGGACGCTGGTGCCGCGAGGCCCTGTTCTTCCTGGTCTGGAGCTGCCCGCAACCCGTGCTCTCGGCCAATTTGTGCGAACTGGCGGGCCTCTAGAAGGTCCTGGACCGCGGGCCGGAAAGACCTGGTCGGTCCCCTTTGTCTGCCGCGGCGCGGCCGATATCATGGGCGTTTCCCCGAATTTCGGCCGAGGCACCCCAGAGCGTGCCGACGGCCCGCCATCCTGCCTGGAGCCCCCCTGAAAGGGACCTGCCTGCCATGAGTCATCAAGAGCCCCACGTTGTCTGGCACGACCACTCGGTTTCTCGCGAGGAGCGCGAGCAGCTCAACAAACACAAGGGGTGCGTCGTCTGGTTCACGGGCCTCAGCGGTTGTGGCAAGAGCACGGTTTCGAACCTGGTAGACCACAAGCTCCACTCGCTGGGCATCCGCAGCTTCGTGCTCGACGGCGACAATGTGCGGCACGGCCTCAACGCCGGGCCTGGGATGCTCAAGGAGCGGCACGGTGAGGAATTCGCCAAGCGGTTCGGTCTCGGGTTCTCGGCCCAGGATCGCGAGGAAAACATCCGCCGCATCGGCGCCGTTGCCAAACTGTTCAGCGAAGCGGGGCTCATCACGCTGACGGCCTTTATCAGCCCCTATCGCCGCGATCGCGACGCCGTGCGGGCCACGATGAAGGATGGCGATTTCATTGAGATTCTGGTCGATGCACCGATCGAAGTGTGCGAGGCACGCGACCCGAAGGGCCTGTACAAGAAGGCCCGCGCCGGCGAAATCAAAGGCTTCACCGGCATCGACGATCCGTACGAAGCCCCGGAGAAGCCGGAACTGGTGCTCGATGCGGCCAAGAAGGACGCCGAAACGCTGTCCGACGAGGTAATCGGGTTCCTGCGCAAGCTGGGTAAGATCAGCTAGCACGGTACGCGGTTTTCGATCGACAAATCTAACGCGGGATGCCTGGCAGAGCGTCCGTAGCGCTCGGAGTGCGCGCCCCCGGGGATTGACAGTTTTTCTCTGACAGGATTAGAGTGCTCAATACTTGGATTTGTGTTTCTGCAGCTGCCAGCGCGAATTCCGGTTTCACCTCGACCTCACACCCGGTGTATGGACTGCGATCAGGGGTGCCCAAGCGGCGATATGGAAACGCCGACGGGCTGCGGTTGGATCGGCCTGCCGTAGGCCAAGTTCCGGCTTGTGCCCCTACGGTACAAGCGTCGAGGAGCAGGATGCATGAGTGCCCCGCTTGTGAATGCGAAGGATGTCGAACCGCGGGCGCAGTTGGCCCTCGCGCGCAGCCCAATCTATGACCTGCGCGTGTTGCGCGTCGAGCGCATCGGCGACGCCTTGGTACTCTCGGGCAACGTGTCCTGCTTCTATCACAAGCAGCTAGCGCAGGAACTGATTCGCGCGGTGGCCGAAGGCGTTGCCGTCGTGAATGCGGTCGAAGTGCTGGTGCCGCACGATTCGCCTTCGATCTTGCTATCGCTGCGCGATTGACGTGCAACATTCGCGTGCGCCGCTTTGTCGCACCGTTCGGCCTGAACCTAGGCGAAGCTTCGGCCGTAGAATGGCGCAATCAGTCGCGAAGACTGCGTCCGCGTCATCGCAGGGAAAAATGTCATGGTTGCTCCCCAGGCCTATCACTCCGGGCACGCTGCCCCGGCGCCGTACGCTGCTGCCCGTGCCGTAGCACCGGCCCAGCCCGCGGTTCCCGACGTCGCGGACGAGGATTCGCTCTCGGACCGAGTCGAGCAGGCTGTGAAGTCGCGCACGGGCGGTCGAGTGCGCGGTTTGCGCGTCGAAGTGTGTCGCGACGAGGTGTTGTTGTCCGGTGAATGCCCCAGTTTTCACTGTAAACAACTGGCGCAGCACGCGGCGCGGACGGTGGTTGGCAAACTCCGGCTGACCAATCGCATCGAAGTGCGCTGAACGCGCCCGGTTCCGCGTCGCTTGACAAGCGTGCACGCCCCAGACGACCATTGTCCCAGCCAGAGGTTGGGGTTTTCTCAGGTCGTTGACCGTCGTCTGGGCAATTCTTTCGATGAGCGCGCAGCCCGGTGAACCGCGACTGTCGCTCGTGATTCCCTGTTACAACGAAGCTGCGTGCCTCGAAGCGACGGCCGCGGGGCTGGTCCGCGTCTTTCACAGCGAAGGCGTCGCGATCGAGCTGCTCCTGGTCGACAACGGTTCGACCGACGATACGGCGGCCCGCATCACCGAGCTCATCGACCGCGGCTGGCCCGTGCGCCTGGTGCAGGTACCCGTCAATCGCGGCAAAGGCTACGGCGTCCTGCAGGGACTCCAAGCCGCGACCGGTGCCTGGGTGGGCCTGTTCGACGCGGATGGGCCGATTGCTGCGGCCGACGTGTTGCGCGTGTTTGCTACGGCCGAGGCCGCGCGGCGCCCCGTGTTGGTGATGGTGCGGCGGCGGTTTCGGCTCGACGGCTGGAAGCGACAGTTCTTCACCTGGGCCTTCAACGCGCTGGCCAACGTGCTCTTCGGCGGGCTAGGCACGTTCGATATCAACGCCAACCCGAAAGTCTGGCCCCGCGCTGCGCTGCCGGCCTTGACGCTCGCGTCGCACGATTGGTTCCTCGACAGCGAGCTGGTGATCAAGGCCCGGCGGATCGGCCTCGAAGTGCTCGAGGTGAATGCGCTCGCCCAGGTCCGCGCCGCGGGCAAGTCGCACGTCGTCAACTGGCGCGCCGCAGCCTCGACGTTTGGTTCGCTGGTGCGCTTTCGCTTCACGGCCTAGTTGGCACGGCCCAATCGCCAGATGGCATGCCCCAGCCGACACGCGGGGCGGCGAGTCTTAAGCGCGTCAATTCTCGAGCGCCGCGGCCGCCGGCTCGACGGCGCGCGGTTGGCGGACTTGGGAATGGACCCGGATCCGCGTGACCAGCTTCGAGAGGCCGATCATCTTGCTTTCCCATACCTGGAACGCCGCGCTCAGTTCCCGCGCGCCCTCAGGCGTCAGTTCGAACTCGTAGCGCCTCGGCTGCGCCAGGCGAAACGCGGCGGCATCGCGCGGGCGGCCGGTTTCGAGCCACGCCATGATGTCGTAGCTGAAATCTGCTGCCTGCGGGGCGAGGACTTCGTCGAGGTGCTGACCCGAAGCATGCCGCAGCTCGACGTACTTGCCGACGTCGCGCCAAAACGCGGTGGCATGCTCCTCGGGCACTTGCCCACCGGTATCCGCGAGCAGTTGGGCCGTGGCCTGCACGGCCAACGCACAAACGTCGACCCAGTCAAAGAAAGACGCGCGAGCGCGGTACTTGTACATCAGGTTGTCGCCGATTTCGCCGCGCTGCAGCCGGGCGAAGTTGTCGTCCTGGGCATAGAACGCGGCGCAGGCGTCGCGCGTGTCGAACAGCTCATTGCGGGTTTCGGTCTCGAATTCGTCGAGCAATCGTCCGACGACGCCGCGATCGCCAATCATCGCATCGAGCATCGCCTGCAGCCAGGCCGAGCCGGCGATACCCTCGCGCTGGACGACTTGCAGCAGGGGCGCGAACCACCCGTCGTTCCAGAAGATGCTGAACGCCAGGTGCAGTTTGCGGGCACGGATGTAGTCTTCGAACGGCAGCGTGTCCGTCGCGACGATGATCTCTTCGATATCGAATACGCGTTCGTCGGCATATACGCCGAAATTCTTCGGCAGCACCCGGAACCGCGTCTCGAAATGGAACTGCTCGCGGGTGCGCAGCTCTTCGAGCTCGGAGCCCTTGAGCATCATCGCCTGGAAGCAGTGCATCTGATCGGTACCGGCATCGAGCATGCGAAACAGCCCGGCGGTGTGCGTGGCGAGCGATTCGCCGGGTAGTCCGAGGATCAGGTCGGAGCTGGAGCGCAGCCCCCGGCCGCGCATATAGATCTGGATCTGTTCGTACGCGGCCAGCTTGATGCTCGAGCGGCGAACATTGCGCAGCACCTCTTCGTCGAGCGACTGCACGGCCTGGTAGAGCACCAGCGCACCGTTGACCTGTTCGAGCGATTGGAGAATGCGGTCGGCGCGGTTCTTGCCCGTCGTGGCGTCGATAAAGGTCGGCCAGCCCGTGCGCTGCTGAATGCGCCCGATGTGCCGCGAGATATCGACGTCGCGCTCGTACATGCCGTAGTTCGCATCGGCGATCCGCAGCGTGCCCATCTGTGGGCTGCGGCGCTGGATCAGCTCGGCAATGCGATCGAGCTCGGCCAGCAGCCGCTCGGTCGAAAAGTTGTGGACCTTGGTGTACCACTCCTGGCCTTGCACGCAGAACGAACAGCGAAACGGGCAGCCGCGATTGGTTTCGATCATCGGGGCCAGTTTGCCGTCGAAGAAGTGGTCCATGATGCCCGTGAGCCACGGCGAGGGAATCTCGTCGACGTGGCGATGCCGCGCATGCGGCGCGCCGCGGACCACGGCGCCGTCTGGCCGGCGATAGACGCTGCTGTGCAGCTCATCCTCACCCAGGCGCGCCCGGCACGCGTCGACGGCCAGGTACCGCGCCACGATTTCGGTGGCGAGAAAATCACCTTCGCCGAGCAGGTAGGCGTCCAGCTCGGGCCGCGCGGCGAGAAATTCGATTTGCCGCTCGGGCTCGTTGGGGATGTTGGGTCCGCCCATCACGACGAGCGTGTCAGGGCGCAGGGTCTTGGCCAGCCGCGCGAAGCGCAGGCTGAGCGCCTCGTTCCAGACGTAGTTGCTCAACATGAGCACGTCCGGGGGCGACTGCAGCAACTCGGCCAGCAGCGTGTCGGGATAGGCGTGCAGCGACGAACTCACCCCGGGCAAGTCGCGATCCATCACGGCCTTGATGTAGCCGATGCCCAAGGGCATGCAATCGGTGGCCAGGACGCCGCCGTAGTTATGCCTCAGATCGGCCAGCGCGACGGAAAATGCCATGGAGCCCTCGAAGTGGCCCAAAAAGGGGCGGAGAACCCTACTATAAGGCCGGCCCGCGCGGGGGGAAAGAAACCGCGCACCCCGCGGCGCAAATCTTTACGCCGCCTGACGAGTCCCGCCGGGAAGTTCGTCATAAACGGCCAGAATCTCCTGGCAATTGCGGCGCAGTGTGTGTTCGCAGGCCAGGGCCCGGGCCGCCTGGCCGTAGCGCGCCCGATTACCGGCGTCCCACAGCGGTTCGAGGGCTTGCAGCAATTCCTCGGGGCTGCCGGGATCGTCGAGCAAATCGCCTTCGCGCCCGCGGACGAGCAATTCGCCGGCGCCGTTGAACCGGCTGGTGATGACCGGCAGCCCACTGGCCAGGGCCTCGAGCACGACGAGGCTGCACGGGTCGTAATAGGTCGGCTGCACGTAGATATCGGCGGCGGCGTAGTAGGGCACGCAATCGTCGACCGGGCCGACGAAGGTGATGCCGTCGGTGTTGCCCGTGCGCGGGGCCTTGCCGCCGACGACCACGACCCGCGCCGGCCGGCCGGCGCGCCGCGCGGACATTGCAGCCGCGAGCAGCGTGGGCACGCCCTTGAGCCGAAAGTTGTGCGCGACGATCAGCAGCACGACTTCCTCGGGGCCGATTTCCAGCCGCGCGCGAACGAGTTGCCGGTGCCGCTCGCGATGCGACGGGGAGAACCGGGCCGTATCGACGCCGTTGTAGACGATGCGTATCCGCTCAGGCGTTACGCCGTCGTAGCGCATCAGGTCATCGGCCACGCGCCGCGAGAGGGCCAGCACGAGCCGGCCGTCGTCGGCCAACTGGCGCGCGGCCAGGGCACGAAACTCGCGATAGCGCGGCAACCAGGCCGCGGCCGCGCGTTTCAGCGAACGCTGCCACGGGGCGGTCAGCAGCAGGTTCTGTTCGAAGCTGGCGCGGCGCGAGCCGCCGTGTGGTTGAAAGACGTCGCAGTACCAACCGGTGCCGGTGTCGTGTACGACGTCGAGCCGGAGCCGCCGCAATTGGCGCTCGGCCTCGGCAGCCAGCGCCAGCCGCGATCGCGGCGCTTCGAGGCGATGCACATGGCAGCCACTAGCGGCAATCGCGGGCGCGAAATCGCGGGCCAACGCGTGCACTTCGTGTCCCGCCGCCAGCAGGAACCGGACGTACTGGTACGTCCACTGCTCGACTCCGCCCCGGCGCGGATCGAACCGGTCGAGCACCAGCCCGATCCGTCGCTGTCGAACTGCCGGGCGGCTGATGGACGCGTTCATGGGTGCAATCCCTCGCTGCGCTCCATGCGGTGCTGTTTCGCCAGGATCCGGCGAATGAACCGTTTGTGCCGCGGCTGCAATCGCGTGGTACCGAGGTAACGCTTGATGAAGGCCAATCGCTGGGTGCAGCTCACGCGGTCGCGCGGCGCCGAATAAGCCAATTGGGCCAGGTCCTTGATCACCCAGCGCTGCCGGCGAAAGCGTCGGTGTTCGACTCGTTGTAGGTCGATCAAATGGACCGCAAACTCGCCGGGGTCGGTCTCACGAATGAAGAAATGGCAGCAGTACAAGTCGCGGTGGTTGTAGCCAAGCAGGTGAAACCGCGCGGTCACGTCGGCGACCATTTCGATCAGCCGATCGAGATCGTCGATTCGCCGCCGCGGACAGTCGGCCGGCCGCGCCGGAAATCGTCGGCGCAGAAAGTGATCGAGCTGTTCGCAGCCTTGTAGTTCTTCGGTCAGCACGAACGATTCGAACCGGCCGTTTTCGTGCAATTGTTCGCCATAAGCCAACAGCCGCATCGCCGCGATTCCGCCGCGCTGCAGGCGCGCGACGTTTTCGGCCTCGATCCGCCCGGCGCTGGCCCGCGGCCCAAGGCCCACGCGAGCCCGGGCCCAGGTGCTGGCGGTGCGAATGTGATGTTTCTTGAGGTACGCACCCTGCGTGGCAGCATGCGCGGCATGCAGCTCGAGCCGCCAGTTTTCACGGTCACGCAAGGCGCGCAGTTGAGTACCACGTGCGGTGTTCATCATGGCCTGAAACGACGCCAGCCCATTCGCGGCGAGCAGCTCTTGATAGTCGCGGTCGATCCACATCCGGCCTTGATCGATCGAGGCCAGGCGATGCACACTGCGATGTGCGTCTGTATCGCTTTCGCGAATCTCCCAGATCTTGCGGCGTCGCAGCAACCGTTGGCAGCGCAGCTCGATCTCGGCAAGCAATTGGTCCGCGTCGGCCGGTCGGGCCGGATGCCCGCCCGCGTCGAGATATGCCCGGCAAAGCTCGCGGCGATCGCCTTCGTCGGCCAACCGCGGCGGCAAGGTGGCGAACAACGCCGCCAGGTCGCGCAACCGCTCGCGGCGCGACACCGTGCGCCGGCGAACGCTGCGCTGCAGGTCGATGAACGCGATCGGCCGGGGCGAAGCGGTCCCCACCCAGACGTGGCTCGAATACAAGTCCGGCTGGGCGACGCCGGTTGCATGCAGCCGCGCGATTTCACGTCCGACGCGGGTGAACAGGGTCCGCCGCTCGTTGCCGGCGCCGCGCGCAGCGGCGAGCGATTCGTGCAACGTCTGGAAGCCCTGCAACTCGGCCAGCACCAGGCACGCCTGCGGCCGGGGAAATCCGTTCTGGAAACAGGCCAAGGGGCGCGGCGCGAGGATGCCCTGCCCGCGCAAATAGCGGAGCACTTCGAACTCGGTACGCGCCTTGGTCCACCAGCCGCGGCCGCCGACGGCATGCGCGACCAGGTCTTTCCACGGCGTGCGCGTTTCGAGCTTGAGATACAGGGTCGCCGGAGCGGGGCCTCGCACCACGAGACGTTTCGTGCAGCGGCCGCGGTGCCCCTCGGAGACGACGTTCGTGTCGGTACGCGCCGCGATGGTCGCCAACCGGTCCAGACCATGCCCGGCCAGCCACGAACGATACTCAGGATCAATCCACTCGAACGCCTGCATCGGGGAAGGGGTCCTCACGCCGCCTGTTCGTGGGCCGCGCGGCCGAGCATCGCGCTGGCCGCGGCGAAAACTTGATCGACCGACAAATCACGCATGCAGCGATGATGCCCCAGCGGGCAGACCCGCCGTTGACACGGTCCGCAAGGCACGTCGACCTGCAAATGCACGGCACGCGCGTAGTGCGTCTCGCTCCAGGCGATGTGCGTGGGTCCGAACAACGTGATCACCGGGACGTCGAAGGCCGGTGCAAAATGACGCGGGCCGCTGTCGGTCGAGATCAGCAACTCGCTGCGCCGGACGCAGGCCTTGATCAGCCCGAGCGTCGTCGGGCCATCGGCGAGGCTCGTGACGTGCGGATGTCCGGCCATCGACACGATCCGCCGCGCCGCCTCGCGTTCGTGTGGTCCACAAAGCACCAGGACCTGGCAATGCCGTTGCGCAGCCAACCGCTGGGCCAGGGCGGCGAAATATTCGCTCGGCCAGAGCTTTGCCGCACCGTATGCGCCGCCGATGTTGAAGCAGACGACGTGCGATGCCGGCGCGAGCCCCAGCCGTTGCCAGACCGCATCGGCGGCCGCTTCGTCGGCGGGTAACGTGGCCAGCTCCATCCGCGGCGACTCGCTCGGACAGCCCAGGCGATAGGCCAACTGCAGGTAGGCATCGAGCACCGGCGCTGGCACGATCCGCCCGCCGACGCGGGGTACCTCGAGGCGGTCGGTCAACAGCAGCGCGCGGCCGTGTCGCGCATAGCCGACGCGCCGCGCCGCACCGCTTGCCCAGGCCAACAGCGCCGTGCGAAAGCTGCCGGTCAGCAGGACGATGGCGTCGAACCGTTCGCGCCGCATCCGGCGCAATAGACTCAGCGTCCGCTGTGCCGCGTCCTTGCCGCGCGGATCGTAGGGGATGGTCGCGTCGAGCCAAGAGGTGCCGGCCAGTACATCGGCCACGTACGGCCGCAGCAAGCCGGTAATTCGCGCTTGGGGAAAGTGATGGCGCAAGGCCCGGAGCGCGGGCGTCGCCATCACGACGTCGCCGATCCAGTTGGGGAGAAAGACGCCGAGGTGCATGTTCGTACGGGGCCCGCCTGCGAGGACTCTCACGCCGATTCGCGCCACACCTGGCCCGATCCGAGACTTTCATGACGGGGCGCCACGTCGTCCGGCGCAAAGATGCTCAGCGCCGGGGGCGCAGCGGTGCCGGGCGCGGGCACTCCGACCGAGGCGAGGATGGCCGTGGTCGAACGGCCCGGTACGACGCCCGTCACGCAAACCTGCCCGCCGTAGGCCTCGACCACCTCGTGGCCGACGACTTCGTGCGGGGCATAGGTTCCGCCTTTGACGAGCACGTCCGGGCGCAGGCGATGCAGCAGGGCGTGCGGCGTGGCCTCGTCGAAAACGATCACGTAATCGACCGAGGCCAGCGACGCGAGCATCAAGGACCGATCGTGCTGGTTGATCACCGGCCGCGAGGGCCCTTTGAGCCGCCGCACGCTGGCATCGCTGTTCAGGCCGACGATCAGCACGTCGCCCAGTTGCGCGGCTTCTTCGAGATAGGTGACGTGCCCCACGTGCAACAGGTCGAAGCAGCCGTTGGTAAACACGACGCGCTGACCCTGCGCCTGGTGCCGCTGGACCGCGGCAGCCAGCTCGTCGATCGCCAGGATGTGCCGGCGGTTGCCGCCTTCGCGGGCGAGGATTTCCGCGCGGATCTCGGCGCGGCTGACTTGCGCCACGCCGACCTTTTCGACCTCGAGGCCGCCGGCCACGTTTCCCAGCCGCACGGCGTCGGCCGGCGTCAAACCCGAGGCCAGCGCCAGGCCAATCGTCGAAAGCACCATGTCGCCCGCGCCGGTGATGTCGTACACCTCGCGGACGCGCGTGGGAAAAAGTTCGCCCTGTCCCTGGGCATCGACCAGGACCATGCCGTCCTTGTCCAGCGTGAGGATGGCGCACTGCAGGTCGAGCCGTTGGCAGAGGTCGTAACCGGCGGGCACCGCGTCTGCGGGCTGCGCGATCTTGCGGCCCGTGGCCAGCTCGGCCTCGAGCCGGTTGGGGGTCATCGTCGTCGCACCGCGATAGGGCGCATAATCGCCGCCGCGCACGGGATCGACGATCACCGGGACACCTGCCGACCGGCCCGCCGCGATCAGCGGCCGCAACACCTCAGGCGTGCAAACCCCCTTCGCATAGTCGGAAATCAAGATCGCCGCGAATTGGTCGAGGCGGTCGACGAGGCCGGCCAACATGCGCTCGCCCAACTTGCGATCCAGCGCATGCCGCTCTTCGCGGTCGACGCGCAGAATCTGGTGCGGGTGCCGGCCCGCGGCACGGCCAATGAAGCGTTCTTTGAGCGTCGTGGGGCGGCTCGGGTCGACCAGCACCGACGAAGCGTCGACGCCCGACCGCGCGAGCAGCTCGAGCAGCTCGCGGCCCTGCTCGTCGTCGCCGACCAGGCCGGCGCAGGTGACCTCGGCCTCGAGCCCGCGCAGCATGTGGCACACGTTGGCCGCGCCGCCCAGGCGATCGTCGCGCCGGTCGGTGCGCAGCAAGATGACCGGAGCCTCTTGGCTGACGCGTTCGGCGTCGCCCCAGGTATAGCGGTCGAGAATCAAGTCGCCGAGGACGAGCAGGCGAGGCCGGCCCAGCAATTCCAGGCAATCCAACAACGACGACGCGCTCATGCCGGGTCCATCCTTGGACGCACACGATGTCTTCTGGCCCGCGGTCACGCAGCACGGTGCCGGCGCACTACACATGGCCTGGGGTCGGCCCGGGGCCCGTTGCGCACGCGATCGCGACCGGGGTCGCCGACGCGGGGCACGGCCAACGGTGCGCGCACGCCGCTCGACGCGAAATCGCGGCGACAGAGGATAGGCCGTGTCGCGACACGGGGTCAACCGCAGCGCGCCGGCCGTGGGCCGGGCTTTGTCACTGCACTGCGGCGCTGGTATAAGGCGCCGCGGCAGGGGCAATGTGCTAGCACGCTGGCAGGCGAAAGGATCGAGGGTCGTGAGCCGTTACGAACTGTTCGACCGCAGCCAGATCGTGCTCCGCGACCTGGCCGAGCGGGGCCACGATCTCACCGCCGACGCCTGCCTGCCGCTCGATGCCGCCGTGCCGGCCTACGAGCATCCCGAGTTCGTCGAACTGGTCGAGCAGCTGGTCGAGGCCCGCCGCCGGGCACGCCCGGTGATCGTCATGATCGGCGGGCACCCGATCAAGCTCGGGCTGTCGCGGTTCTTGATCGACCTGATCGAGCGCGGCCTGGTGACGCACCTGGCGACCAACGGCGCCGGGATCATTCACGATTACGAACTGGCCCTGGGCGGCGGCACGAGCGAAGACGTGCCCAAGTGGATCAAGGTCGGGCAGTTTGGACTGTGGCAGCAGACCAGCCGCTTGAACGACGTGATTCGCGCAGGGGCCGAGCGCGGCGAGGGCCTGGGCGAGGCCGTCGGGCGCGTGATCGAAACCGAGCAGTTCGAGCATCGCGCCTTGAGCCTGGCCGCCGCCGGGTGGCGTTGCGGAGTGCCGGTCACGTGTCACGTCAGCGTGGGCAGCGACATCATCCACGCCCATGCCAATTGCGACGGCGCCGCGCTCGGCGCGGCGAGCTATACCGATTTTCTGATCCTCGCGCGCGCGGTACAGGACCTCGAAGGGGGCGTGTTCCTGAACATTGGTTCGGCCGTCACCGGGCCCGAGGTGTATCTCAAGGCGCTGTCGATGGCCCGCAACGTGGCCCGGCAGCGCGGCGAGCCGATCTGCCATTTCACCACCGCCGTGTTCGATCTGGTCGAGCTGCCCGAGGGCTACCGGGTCGGTCCGCCCTCGAAGGATCACCCGCAGTATTACTACCGCCCGTGGAAGACGATCCTGGTGCGTACCGTGGCCGACGGCGGCCGCAGCTACTACTTCTGCGGCGATCATCGCCGCACGATTCCTACGCTGTGGCGTCAGACGGTCGAGCGGCTGCCGCACGCTCGGCCAGCGCCGTAAGCTGTGATTCGAGCGCGGCCAGGTCCCCCTGCAGCTCGAGGCGAATCGTCAGCGCCCAAACCGGCACGCGCCCGAGCCGATCGACGCCGATCTTGACCAGGTCTTTGTGCGTGCAGACCAGCGCCTCGGCGCCGCACGCCTCGGCCCAGTGGGCCAGCGCCTCGACGTCGGTACGGTGATACGCATGATGATCGGGAAACGTGCGGAAGCTAGCGACCTGCATGCCGGCCGCGGCCAGCGTATGTTCGAAGCCGCGCGGGTTGCCCAGACCGCAGAACGCCGCCAGCGGCCGGCCCGCGAGCGCGGCCAACGGTTCGGCGCGCCCCGTGGCGCAGAGCCAGGCGTCGGGCACGTGCGCCGCGGTCAGCCAGCAGGCTCCCGGCGCGAGGGTCTTCGCGCGCCGGCGAATCGCGTCGCGTGCCGCGTCGTCGATCGCATCGGCGCGCGACAACACCACGACGTCGGCGCGGCGCAGCGACCCGGCCGGCTCGCGGAGCATTCCGCGGGGAAACACGTGCTCGTAGCCGAACGGCGCCAGGGCATCGATCAGCACGATGTCCAGATCGCGCGCGAGCCGGCGATGCTGAAACCCGTCGTCGAGCAGAATGAGCTGCGTGTCAAGCTCTTCGACGGCGACCCGCGCGGCCGCAGCTCGATCGGGGTTCTGCAAATGCGGGACGTCGGGCAGCAGTTGCTCGAGCTCCAGCGCCTCGTCGTTGCGGCCGCCGTGCTGCGCGCCGTAACCACGGCTGACGATCGACACGCGCACGCCGCGCGTACGCAGCCACCGCGCCAGCCAGGCCACCAGGGGCGTTTTTCCCGTTCCGCCCAGCGTCAGGTTGCCGACGCTGACGACCGGCACGCCGACGCGCTCGATGGGCAGCCGGCCGCGGTCGTAGCGCCGATTGCGCCACGCCACGGCCAGTCGATAGGGCCCCTCGGCCAGGCGCAAGCCGGCGCGCAGCGCGGAGGCCGTCCAACCGCGCCGCTGGCCCGAGACGAGGGCGCGAAATGCATCGGCGTCGAGCACGCGTGGCCCTCCTTGGCGCGGGCGGCCGCCGGTCTTCGCGGTTTGCGCGGCGGGGCGCCGCGAACTACAGCCGGCGGATGATCGCGTCGGCCATCTGGCTGGTGCCGACCGAGGTCGGGTCGTCGCGATGGGGCTTCAGGTCGTACGTCACGTCCTTGCCCTCGGCGATCACGTCGGCCACGGCTTTTTCGAGCCGGATGGCGGCGTCTTTCTCGCCCAGGTATTCGAGCATCATCACGCCCGAAAGGATCAGCGCCGTCGGGTTGACCTTGTTGAGGCCCTTGTACTTGGGCGCGCTACCGTGCGTGGCTTCGAACACGGCCCCCTCGGGCCCGATGTTCGCACCGGGGGCCACGCCGAGACCGCCCACCAGGCCCGCGCACAGATCGCTGAGCACGTCGCCGTACAGGTTGGGCAGCACGAGAATGTCATACAACTCCGGCTTCTGGACCAGCTGCATGCACATGTTGTCGACGATCCGGTCGTCGAACTCGATATCCGGATATTCGGCCGCGACGCGTCGCGAGACGTCCAGCCACAGGCCGTCGGTGAACTTGAGAATGTTCGCCTTGTGGACCGAGGTGACCTTCTTGCGGCCGTTCTTGCGGGCATAGTCGAACGCGCAGCGCACGATCCGCTCAGTGGCCGAGACGCTGATCGACTTGATCGTCAGGCCTGTTTCCTGCTCGCCCGTCTTGACCTTGTTCGAGGTCGAGAGCCGATTGATCTCCTTGATAATCGAGGCGGTCTCGGGCTTGCCTTTTTCAAACTCGATGCCCGAGTACAGGCTCTCGGTATTCTCGCGGACGATCACCAGGTCGACCGGCACCTCGGAGAAGAAGCTGCGCACGCCGCGGTATTGCTTGCAGGGCCGGATGCACGCATACAGCCCCAGCGCCTGGCGCAAGTGGACGTTGATGCTGCGAAAGCCGGTGCCCACGGGCGTGGTGATCGGCGCCTTGAGCGCACACTTCGTGCGGCGGACGCTTTCCATCACCGCGTCGGGCAGCGGGTTGCCGGTCCGCTCCATGACGTCGACGCCGGCTTCCTGAATGTCCCACCTGATCTTTACGCCGGTCGCATCGATCGTGCGGCGGGCCGCCTCGGCCAACTCTGGGCCGGTACCGTCGCCGGTAATCAGGGTCACTTCGTAAGCCATGGGTTTTTCTCCACCGAAGGGTGCGTACTGATCAAACGCGGCCGGCACCCCAAGGCGCAAGCGCGGCGAATCGTCAGAACCACTTAAGGGGTTTCAAGATGCGCGACACGCTAACACACCCGCGCCCCGGGCGTCAATTGGCCGCCCGGGCCCCTGGAAAAGGCGCTCTACGATCTGTTGCAAGTCGCTGGCAATTCGCCACTTCGCGCCGCGGGCCGGTCGGTCAGGGGGGCCTTGGCGTCTGTTTAGTTGCGACGCGCGCCGTTCGCTCGAACAATACTTGAACAAGCGCCGCCGCACCCCCAGCACGGTTTTTCGCCGCAGCGAGGAGAATTAGCAGGCATGTCCAAGCATCGTTCGCGCAACGGCCACTCGACGGCCCACGAATCGAATTCCGACGCCAAGGCCGCGCGCCGCAATGGTCGCAAGACCCGCGCGGTCGAAGAAGGTGATCGCTCGCCGGACCTGGCGGTCGAGGCGATCGAGGAATTCGAAGTCGATCAAGCGATCGCCTCGGCCCAAGGTGCAAAGGTCGAGGCCGTGCGCGACATCGTCAACAGCACGCCGCCGCACAACGTGGCCGCGCTCGCCAAATCGCTGCAGGCCATCATGGCCGGCTCCTCTCCCGACGATGCGGCCATGTTGCGGCGCATGCTCGATGAGTCGGCCGCCACGACCGGTTCGCATCGGCAGCACCGCGACGTCGAGCTCGCGCCCGACTGGCGCGAAGGCGGCTATCCCTATCGAAATCTGCTGTCGCGCAAGAGCTACGAGCGGCAAAAGTATCACCTGCAGGTCGAACTGCTCAAGGTGCAGGCCTGGGTCAAGTCGACGCGCCAAAAGGTTGTGATCTTGTTCGAAGGTCGCGACGCCGCCGGCAAGGGAGGCGCGATCAAGCGGTTTATGGAGCACCTCAATCCGCGCGGTGCCCGCGTCGTGGCCTTGGAAAAACCTAGCGAGGTCGAGCGCGGGCAGTGGTACTTCCAGCGCTACGTGGAGCACCTGCCCACGGCCGGCGAGATCGTGATGTTCGATCGTTCGTGGTACAACCGCGCCGGCGTCGAGCGCGTGATGGGCTTTTGCAGCGAGGACGAATACCGCGAGTTCATGCGCCAGGCGCCCGAATTTGAGCGCAACCTGGTGCGCAGCGGCGTGCACCTGATCAAGTTCTGGTTCTCGGTCAGCCGCGAGGAACAGCGGCGGCGGTTCGAAGAGCGCCGCGCCCACCCGCTCAAGCAATGGAAGCTATCGCCGGTCGATCTGGCGTCGCTCGACAAGTGGGACGCCTATACCAAGGCCAAGGAGGCAATGTTCTTCAACACCGACACGGCCGACGCCCCGTGGACGGTGATCAAGAGCGACTGCAAGAAACGGGCCCGGCTCAACGCGATGCGCTACGTGCTGCACCGGCTGGCCTATGCGAACAAGAGCGCCAAGGCCATCGGCGCGTTGGACCCGCTGCTGGTCGGCCGGGCGCACATCGTCTACGAGCGCGGCGAACACCCGGGCCATCTCCCGGTGATGTGAGCGGCGCAATCTCGCATGGCGTCGGTCATCAAGTCTCGACCGCCGGCCGGTATCGCTCTGGTTGTGCATAGCCTGCGGTCCACGCGATGGCCTGGCGGCAGGTGAGCATCTGCGGCGGCACGCGCAGGCAGTAGCGATGCCCCGTGGACGGACACCGGACTTCGACGCAGACAATGTCTTCCCCCTCGCGGGCCGGTACGCGGAGCAATCGCCGCGGACCGCCGCAATCGATGTCCTCGTCGATCACCGCTGCGTGTGCGAGTCGCATGAAGCGGTCGATGCCGATCCGGTCGAGCAGCGTGCGCCGTATCGTCTGATTCGATTCGGCCAGGATCTCCTCCACGGTGATCGACTCCGGGTCAAAGGCCACACGGTCGGTGACCGGCACGCCGCGCCAAAGAATCCGCGTCGACCGCAGCGACCACGGAAGCTGCCGCAGTCCCGAGCCGGCCACGTCGATCCAGGATTGAACGCGCAATCCGGGAGGTAGCTCGCGCAGCTTGAGGCAACCGCTCACGTCGAGCGATTCCAAGGGTCAGACGCGGTCGGGGAGCCCTTCCAGGCCGGCGCAATCGCGCAGTGTCAGCCGCCGCGCGGTGCGCGCGGCACTGAGAGGCATTGCGCGCATGCGGTGGCAGCCGGACAGGTCGAGTACCGCCGCCGCCGTTCCGTCGGGTAGCTCGCGAAGCAGCGAGCATCCGCGCAGCACGAGCGTGTGCAGCCTCAGCGGCGGTACCGCCCGCAGCAATCGGCAACCCGACAGGTCGATCGTGTGCGAGACCCGCATGTTTTCCGGCAGCACGGTGAGCTGCGTCCGGCGGGCGAGCAGCGTCTGGCACCTGAGCCGGCGGGGCAGCCAATGCAGATTCACGCAGTCGGAGACGTCGAGCCCTTCGCAGACGAGCCATTGCGGGAGCCGTCGGACCGTCGGCAGGTTGGCCAGCGACAGGTTCCCGCCCACCCGCAGCGACGAAGGCACGTGCCCATCGCGGATCGCCGCGCGCGCAGTTTCGGGAGCGCGCGGCACGAATCGCGCCAGCCAGGACAACATGGTCGCAACCCTGCGAGAGTGAGTCGAGAATCCGCCCGATTCGTCCGCTAGTCGAAGACGAGCCGCGCGGATGGCAACCCCGCCACCGATACACCGGGCGCCTGCGGCGCGCCGGGATCGTACTCGCGTTGCCGCCAGAAGTGGTAATCTCCGCGATCGAGCACGAGAGGGCCATGCTCGTCGTGGACAATCCGCGTACCGTCGGTCAGCACGCGCAGATAAGACTGCCCTCGGTGCTGGTAGACCTCGGCCGGCGCGTGATCCTCGACGCGGTGCTGGTGACCGGTCAGCTCGCCTTCGGCGAGCACCGCGTGACCAAGGCGTGAGGCCCCGGATGGAATCCCGGGAATGGCCTCGATGAAGACGTCTCCCTGTCGGTACAGCATGATGGGGCTCCCTCGCGATGAAGAATGAACAATGATCGGCGCGAAGCGATCCACTCACCGCGAATTTAACGCTGTTTTCCGCCGACGCGAGCAAATGGCGCGCAGATGCAGCGAGGGCCCCGGCAAAGAGGGCTCGACCTACAGCGTCGGCCCGATCGACCAGGGGACGAACTCCTCTTCGCCGACGCCGTGCAGCTCGCTCTTGGTCTTCTGGCCGCTGGCCACCTTGAGGATCAGCTCGAAGATCTCACGGCCCACCTCGGCCACCGACTTGCCGGACAGGATCTCGCCGGCGTTGACGTCCATGTCCTCTTCCATCCGCTCGTAGAGCGGCGTGTTCGTCGCGATCTTGATCGACGGCGTCGGCTTGCAGCCGTAGCAACTGCCGCGGCCCGTCGTGAAGCAGGCCACGTTCGCCCCGCTGGCCACGATGCCCGTCATGCTCACCGGGTCGTAGCCGGGCGTATCGACGATCACGAAGCCCCGGCTGGTCACCGGCTCGGCATAGTGGAACACGCCGGCCAGCGCGGTCGAGCCTCCCTTGGCCACGGCCCCCAGCGATTTTTCGTAGATCGTCGTCAGGCCGCCCGCCTTGTTGCCCGGCGAGGGGTTGTTGTCGATCTTCACGCCGTAGTGGCTCGTGTATTGTTCCCACCAGCGAATCCGCTCGATCAGCTTTTCGCCGACCGCGCGCGACCGGGCGCGGCGCGTCAGCAGATGCTCGGCGCCGTAGATCTCCGTCGTCTCGCCCAGGATCGACGTGCCGCCGCAGGCCACGATCAAATCGCTCGCCACGCCCAGGGCCGGGTTGGCCGTGACGCCCGAGTTGCCGTCGGAGCCGCCGCAGTTGGTGCCCAGCACCAGCTCCGAGGCGGGAATCGTCTCACGGCGCACGTCGTTGACGCGCGGCAGCAGTTCTTCGATCAGGCGAATGCCGGCCTCGACCGTGCGGTTCGTGCCGCCGCATTCCTGGATCGACAGCACCGGCGGCGGCGTCGGCCGGGCGCCGAGCTGCACCAGATGCTCGTGTTCGATCAGGTGCATCGTGGTGCCGGTCTCGCAGCCCAGGCCGATCAGAATGTAGGCCCCGACGTTTGGGTGCCGGGCAAAACCGGCCAGCACACGGTTGAGCTGGTGATGATCTTCGCCGTCGTACTGCATGCCGCAGCCGCCCTTGTGGGCCAGGGGCAGGATGCCGTCGACATTCGGGAACCGCTTGAGCAACTCGCGATTGAACCGTTGAGCGACGTACTTGCTCACCGTGGCCGAGCAGTTGACCGTCGAGATCACGGCCAGGTAATTGCGCGTCCCGGCCCGACCGTCGGCCCGGCGGTAGCCTTGAAACGTGCGGTCGCCGATCGACGCAGGGTCGGGCGGGATCTCGGTCGCATATTCGTAGGCCCGTTCGAACTCGCCGGCCGCGAGGTTGTGGGTATGGACCCAGTCGCCTGCGGCGATGTCCGTCTGTGCAAATCCGATCGTCTGGCCATATTTGATCACCCGTTCGCCGCGGCGGATCGCTTGCCGGGCCACCTTGTGTCCCTGGCCGATCGCCCCGCGGACGGCAAAGTCGACGCCGCCGGCCGCGAGCCGTTCGCCGTCGGCCAAGGCCCGCGCGGCGACGCACACGTTGTCGGCCGGGTGAATCAGGACCACATCCATTTTCGGCGGGGCAATCATCGCGCAGCAGGCCTCTCGGAGGGCAATTGCAGGGGAGCAGGTCCACGCCCGGCAGCTTACCTGCCCCGGGCAAGGCCGGGCAAATGGGGCGGCTGCTTGGCTTCAGGCCGCGCCACGGCGGGCGGCGCCGCGACGTCAGGTGCCGCGTCGCCATACGAGCGAGTACCGCCACAGCACGTGCCGGCGATATTCCACGCCCGGCAGAAGACGGGCAGCGAGCTTGCGCACCTCGGCGTAGCTGAGCGGCGGCGGCCAGACCTTGGGCGCCGGATGCTCCCAGTAACGCTTGCGGAGGAGGTGTCGATGCACGCGCGTCGCCAGGGCACCGGCGGCGTCGAACGCAAGATCGCCAGGCTGACTCGAATGCGCCAAGCCGATGACGACAAGGGTACCGCCCGGCCGCACGAGATTGGCCATCCGCGTCAGGCCCGCTGCCGCGTCCATGTGATGCAGCGCGGCCACCGAGGCGACGAGATCGAAGCTCGCCGGCTCGAATCGATGCGCGAGGAATTCGCCGTGGATGTACTCGATGCCTGCACCGCCCTCGGCACGTGCCAGCTCGATCGATGGCAGGTCGACGTCGATTCCCACGACGTGCGCCGAGACGGAACGCAGCGCACGCGTGAGCGTCCCTTCGCCGCAGCCGACATCGAGTGCGCGGACACAACCGGCCGGCGCCGCGGCGAGAATGCGAGCGTGGTAGTGGAGGTTATGGTTCCACCGGTCCATCAGACTGGCTCGACCGAATCAGCCGCCTGCTGAAGGCTTCGAGCGTTTCCTGCCGCCCCTGCGCGAGATAGATATCGCGAAAGCATTCACGCCCCGTCGGGGATCTCCGGGTTTACAAGCGTGGCGAGCTGCATCAGCGACTCTTGCCAACCGAGATAGCAAGCCTCTGGGGGAATCACCGCGGGAATGCCTTCTTGGACGATCTCGACCTCGGTGCCGCAACTGACTCGTTTCAGCTGGACCGTCACCTGGATTTCGCCCGGCAGGTTGGGGTCGTCGAACTTGTCGGTGTAGCGAATCCGCTCGTGGGGTACGAGCTCCAGGTACTCGCCCCCGAACGCATGGCTGCTGCCGGTGCCAAAATTGGTGAACGACATGCGGAACTTCCCCCCGACGCGGGCGTCAAGGTGCTGCACGGCGCAGGTGAACCCATAGGGCGGCAGCCACTTGGCCAGGGCACCGGGTTCAAGGAAGGCTCGATAGACGCGCTCGGGCGGCGCGGTGAAGACGCGGTGCAGCCGAACCGTTCCGGTTTTGTCGGGCATCGATACGTCTCCTCGATCGACGGATAGCAATCAAGCCGCTCGCTGGGCGACATTCGGTCTCCCGCGGCCTTCAATCGTCTCGGCATGCACTCGGCAGCTTACCTGCCGCGAAGATACGGTCCAACTTTCGAGAAGCATCGGTCAGCGCAGCTAAGCGGTGATCGAGCCCAGCCAGCGCAGTGGTCGACAAGCTCATTGCTCGTGCCGTTTGAGCGCGCGCCGGCGGTGGGCGATCGTCAACAGGCCCAAGCCGATGCTGGCCAGCGCCACCGACGAAGGTTCCGGGACCGCTTCGATCTCGACAATGCGGTTAAGCCTGAACTCAAGGCCGGGGATGCCTTCCGGATTGATCGCGATGACGGTGTGGACCACCGCCGTCGGATCGAACGTACCACCGTCGGAGAACGATCCGCTCGTCGCGAAATAGGAGAAGGGTGCATCGTTCGAAGTAAGTTCGCCGAGGAACGCGATGTTTCCCGCCGCGCTTTCGAAGTACACGACGATGGGCACGCTGGCTGCGCCGCCCGTCGAGACGAAATCGAAGTCGATCCGTAGGTCCTGAAGGTTCGAGATGTCGAGGGTGCCAGGCGGGGGCAATAGATCGCCGTCGTAAATCAACGTGACCGCGGCGCCGGGATCGCCCGAAGTAAACGAGAAACTGCCACCGCCGATCGAGAACGAGCTCGTGGGGGTGCCTGCTCCCTTTGTCTGAATCAACAGTTCGCGTTCGCCGCCGAGAATATGCATCAGGCTGGGATCGAGGTAGGCCCCGAAAAACGGGTCCGATACGTCGGTGCCAAGGATTCCGCCTTCCGCATCGGCGGGAAGCGCGAAATCGTCGACGAGAATTTCGCCAGCGGCCAGGCCTGTGCCTGGCGACATTGCCAGAACGGCAAGCAACAAGCCGAAGGTGGGAAGCGTGAGGGAGCGCATCTGCATGGGAGTGAGTCTCCTGATCAAGTTGAGCACGCCATGCTTCTACAACCGACGGGCGGCGGTAGCCGCGGCTGGTCGACTCGAGTTTGCTGCGCGACCTGGCCCCGAGACTCTCAGCACGTTCGCAAAGGAACGGCCGGAAGAACTCGCGGAAGCACCGCGGCGTCGGTACGGCAAACGTCGAATGAGCTACGCGGCTTAGGGCCGGCAAGCTCGGATGCACAGGGGAGTGCGCCCCCCGGAATCCAAGTCGGGACCGCCGGAACGTGAGAAGCGGTTGAGCGTTGCGAACGACAACATTCGCAAACAACTCACCTGGCGTGCATTAGCGGACCGTGCGCGGAAGAAAGCGATAAGTTGAAGCGCCGTCGAGCTTTAAAAGCCGGGTACTGACTGTACCTTTGGGTACGGGCAATGTCAACAGGAATCGATCGCTTTCACTCGTTTTTTTCGCGACTTTTGACACGAAGCGGGCAATTCAAACCGCAGCGACGGCCGAGAAGAACCACGGTCCTGAACGGCTATAATTGAAAGACCGCCGCTGGGCGTGGAACGAATCGGTCTGGGCGCTCGTCCCAAATTGCCGGCCGGGCCGTGGGCCTGGGCCGTCGGAACAGAGGCATTGCGATGGCGACCGTCACCCCCGTGCGACCCTCGGGCGACGAATCGACCGCGGCCGAGCGTTATGCGCGGCTGATCGATGCCCGCATTCGCGCCACGCGCCGGCAGGTGAAATCGATCGAGCTGGGCGGCGTGTTGCTGGCCGCCACGGTCGCCACGCTGGCCTACCTGTTCGTCTTCGTGTTGATCGACCAATGGCTCGTACCCGGCGGCGTGAACGCCTGGGGGCGGCTGATCTTCTTTCTCGCCCTGGTCTCCGGCTGGGTCGTCGTGACGGTCACCCGGATCGTGCCGCTGGTGCGGCGCCAGGTGAACCCGGTCTACGCCGCGCAGGCAATCGAAGAACATCGGCCGTCGCTCAAGAACAGCCTGATCAATTTTCTCCTGTTGCGCGGGCAGCAGCAGGAGTTGTCGCCGGTCGTGTACGAAGCGCTCGAAAGCCGCGCGGCCAACGACCTCAGCCAGGTACCTCAGGAAGGGGCGGTCGATCATTCGCGGATCGTCCGTTGGGGCTACGTCCTGTTGGGCGTGGTGTTCGTGTGCTGCGCCTACACGCTGCTGTCGCCGAAGAATCCTCTCCGCTCGGTCGGCCGGTTGATGATGCCCTGGTCGCAGTTGCGCGCGGCGACGCGGGTCACGATCGACGATTTGCGTCCCGGCAACATCCAGGCATTTCACGACGACGTGGTCGACGTCTCGGCCGTGGTGCAGGGACTGCGCAGCGGCGAACCGGTGCTCGTGCTGTTGACCACCGCCGACGGGCGGAGCGTCGATCAGCCCCTGGCCATGCAGCAGCCGAAAGGCAGCTTGCGCTACCAGGCGGCACTGCCCGGCGGCGGAGCCGGTTTGCAGCAGAGCGTCAGCTACCGCATTCAGGCGGGCGACGCCAAAGTGGGGCCCTTCAAGATCGAAGTGCTGATGGCCCCGTCGATCCTCGTCGAGGAAGTCGAATATCACTATCCCGACTATACGGGCCTGGGCGTGCGGCGCGTTGCAGGGCAGGGCGATCTGACGGCGCTCGAAGGCACGCAGATCAAGGTGACGGCCCGGGCCAACGAATCGATCGCCTCGGCGTCGATCGACTTCGATTGCGACGGCCACCGCGACAGCGACATGCGGCACAACGACAAGGCCGCGATCGCCGAATGGGTGCTCGCGCTGCGGCCCGACCGCGGCGGCCCCGAGCACGAGAGCTATCAGTTGCGGTTCGTCACCGCCGCGGGCGCCGAGAATCCGCGGCCCATCCGGCATCGCATCCAGGTGACGCCCGATCAGGCGCCGGAAATTGAGATCGTCGAACCGGTGCAGGAATCGTTCGATGTCCCGGTCAACGGCGAAGCGCCGGTGACGGTGAGCGCGCGCGACAAGGACTTTGCCCTGCGCAGCGTGTGGCTCTATGTCGAGAAGCATGGCCAAACGCTCGCCCGCGAGGCGCTGTTGTCCGAAACCTCGCCCCGTGGCACGGCCGAGTTCCGCGGGCAGTATGTGTTGCGCCCCGAGGCGCTGGGGTTGCGGCCGGGCGACGAGGCCTTGGTGTTTGCCGAGGCGCGCGACAACAAGCTTCCGGCGGCCAACCAGGCGACGACGGTCAAGCTGCGGCTGCACGTCACGGCGCCGGTCGACCCTGCCCAGCAAAAGCAGCCGGCAGTCGTCGACCCGGCCGAGCGCGACCGAGCCCGCCCCGAGGGCGGCGCGCAAGAGGAACCCTCGGCCGACGAGCCGGGCGCTGGCCAGCGCGAAGCTGACGCCGATCCCCAGCCGCCCGGCGAAGGCGAGCAACCGGAGGAAGATGCCGAGGCCACCCGCGACGACGAGCAGCCCGGCGAGCGCATCGATCCCGACGCCGAACCCGGCGATGCATTCCAAGAGATTCTCGAGCACGCCCGTAAGCAAGAACAGCAGCAGCCCGACGGCGGGCAACCGCCGCCGCGCGAGGAGCAGTCCCCCGACAATTCTGGCGGCGAACAGCCCCCCGCCGAGAACCAGCCCGATCAGCAACCGCCTTCGGCTGCCGATCAACCTTCGGGTGGCGAAGAGGGCAACGCAGGCCAAGGCGAGCAACAGCAGTCTTCGCCGCCGCCGGAAAGCGCCGAGTCGAACCCCGATTCGTCGTCAGGCGGCGAACAAGGCCAGCCCGACAACAGCGGCAATCGCCAGCAAGGCTCGAAGCAGCAGGGTTCAAAGCAGCAGGGCGGCAATCCATCGTCGCCGGGCAACCAGAGCGGCGGCGAACCGCAGTCGGGCGGTGATGCGTCGTCCGGTCAGCAGCAGGGTGACAACTCGGGCGACGGATCGCCCGACTCGACGCAGAACGGCGGTTCGCCTGCGAGCGATCAAGCCGGCGGCAACCAGCCGTCGCAACGCAAGCCGGCTGGTGCCCAACCGGGCGACACCTCGGGCAGCCAGCCCGAGGGTGAATCGGCCGAAGGCACGCCGGGCGAACCATCGGGCGGGCGGCCGGAACGGAAACAAGGCGGCGCAGGCGACAAGCAGCCGGGCCGCACCGAACAGCCGCAGCCCGGCGATCAAGGCGCAGCCGAAGATGCCGCCTCGGACGAGGCTGCCCATCCGCGCCCCGCCGGCGATGCCGAGCAGGAAACCCCCGGCGGCGACGAATCGAGCCAGAACTCCAAGCCCGGCCAGGGCGCTCAATCGGCCGGACGCGGCGACCAGCGCAAGCAACCGGCCAAGCCCGACCCGAATGCCTCGCGCGAGGCGAACGAGCCGGGCGGCGATCCGGACCATCAATCGGGCAACTCCGGCGCGGGCCAATCGAATCAAGACCAGTCCGGCGCGTCCTCACCCCAAGGCAACAGCAAGCCGCGCGACAAGCAGCCCGGTGGCCAGCAGCAGCCTTCGAGCAACGAGAAGCCCAACGAGGCCTCGTCGCCCAGCACCTCGGAAAAAGAATCGAATTCCGAAGGCGGCGAAGCAGGTGACCGCTCGGGCGGCGGCAAGCAAGGCGCTGGACAAAACGCCAACTCGCCGGGCACCGGCGGAGCAGGCCAGAACACGGCCGCCGACGAAGGCAGCTCGCAAGCCCCCGGCTCGGGCAATGGCGAGACTTCGGACCAGGCCGGCGACAAGCAGCCCGGCAGTTCCGCTTCAAACTCGTCGGGCCCGAAGCAACGCGGCCAAGGTGAAGGGGCCGGGCAGGGCGATGCCGGCAATTCGGGCGACCAGTCGGGCGGTCCGTCGTCGGGCACTTCAGACCAGTCTGGCAACCAGCCTGGCGCGCCCGGCAACGCACCGGGCAGCGGCGCCCCGGGCGCTCAGCCGGCGCAAAACCCCGGCGAAGGTCCGCAGCAACGCGGCCCCGGCGGCCACGAAGGCACGGGCAACAGCGCGACCCCGACTCCGCCGGTGCGCGACGACGATCAAGCGAATCTGGATTACGCGCGCCAGGCCACGGACCTGGCGCTGGAGCACCTGCGCGACCAGCTTGCGCACGGTCAACCCGACCAGGACCTGCTCGACCGGTTGCAATGGTCGCGCGACGACCTGGAACGATTCTTGAAGCGTTGGCAAGAGCTCAAACGCGCCGCGAAACAAGCAGGCCAGGACGGCGACGCGGCGCGGCAAAAGCTGAACGAGGCCCTGCGAGGACTAGGGCTGCGTCCGCGCGTCGTTCAGCGCGCGGGCCGCCAGGCGGCCGGCGACCCGTTACGGGAACTGCGCGATTCGCGCCGCACGGCGCCTCCGCCTGACTATGCCGAGCAGTACGAGGCCTATACCGAAGGCACCTCGCGGCGTCGGTCCGGCAAGTAGGTTTCGGGTCGGATCGGCGCTCTTGGTATTCTTGTGGCTCCGTCATCGAGCCCTCGCGGGAATGCCGTGCCTCATGATCACGATTGCCGAACCCAAGCCGCCGACCAATACCGCCGAATTGCGCCAGTCGCTCACAGAGCTCGATCGCCAGGTAACCGACCTCTGGAACCGCATCGGGCCGGAGATATTCTTTGCCTTCCCGGCAGATGGGGGCTGGTCGCCTGCCCAGAACCTGTCGCATTTGGCCCTCAGTACCAACATTGTGACCGTGTCCTTGAGGTTGCCTCGGCTGCTCCCCCGAATCGTGTTCGGCCTGGCGAAGGCACCCCCACGTAGCTACGAACAAATTCGCGACAAGTACAAGTCGGTATTGAATCGGGGAGCCGGAGCAGGTCCGTTCACTCCGAGGAAGGGCACGGCTCCGAAAGACCCCGTTGCGGAGCGCGCACGACGAATCGCGCGCTGGACCAGCGTGGTGCCGCCGCTGGTTACGGAAATCGATCGTTGGCCAGATGCCGACTTGGACCGCTATCGACTGTTGCATCCGCTTATCGGCCGGTTGAGCATGCGTGAGATGCTCTCGTTTACGCTCTATCATCTTTACCGTCACTCGGACATCGTCGCCCGACGCATGTCAGGGTAAAGCCGAGTGAAAGCCGGGGCGATCTGGCCGGAAAAGACGTGCCTGCTCTGCCGTACGGTGAGGTGCGCATCGCACGGCCTGGCATTGGGGGCGGTCAACGGGCCCCGGGGCGACTAAGATGGGGCGACTGTCCGGCTTCCCCCTTTTTTCGCGCTGCTCACCCGCGTTCATGTCCGAACTGACTCCGCGTTACCTGGTACCGTTTCATCCGAAACGGGTGCCGCATCATTTCGCCGATGTGTTGATCATCGGCGGCGGGCTGGCGGGTTTTCGCGCGGCGCTGGCCGTCGATCCGCGGTTGTCGGTGCTGGTGATCACCAAGCAGAGCGTCACGCAATCGAACAGCAGCTATGCCCAGGGGGGCATCGCCAGCGTGCTCGACAAGGACGACCGGTTCGAAAACCACGTGGCCGACACGCTGACCGCCGGCGGCAGCTTGTGCGATCGCCGGGTGGTCGAACAGGTCGTGCGCGAGGCGCCCGCGCAGATTCGCGAACTGATCGGCTGGGGAGTGCACTTCGACGAAGAAGCCGGCGCGCTGGCCCTCGGCCGCGAAGGCGGGCACAGCCACAGCCGGATCGTCCACGCGCTGGGCGACGCGACGGGCCGCGAAGTGATGCGCGCGATCGTCGATCGCGTCGAAGCGGCTGCGAACATTCAGGCCTGGCCCGATACGTTCACGATCGATCTGCTAACGCACGACGGCGCGGTCCGCGGCGCCTTGGTCTGGAACGGCATGCACGGCAAGACGCTCGTCTGGGCCAAGCAGACCGTGTTGTGCACGGGCGGCGCCGGTCAGCTCTATCGCGAGACGACCAATCCGGCCGTGGCCACGGCCGACGGCCACGCGATCGCCTATCGCGCGGGGGCCGAGCTGCGCGACATGGAATTCATGCAGTTTCATCCCACCGTGCTGTATATCGCCGGCGCCAGCCGCACGTTGATCACCGAGGCAATCCGCGGCGAGGGAGCGCACCTGGTCGACCGGGCGGGCCATCGCTTTATGCCCGACTACGACGCCCGGCTCGAACTGGCCCCGCGCGACGTCGTCAGCCAGGCGATCGTGGCGCAGATGGAAAAGACGCGGCATCCGAACGTCTATCTCGATCTCACGCACCTCGATCCGCAACGCGTGCGCAGCCGGTTCCCGGGCATCGCGGCAGATTGCGCGCGGTTCGATCTGGATATCACCCGCGATTGGATTCCTGTGCGCCCCGGGGCTCATTACATGATCGGCGGCGTCACGGTCGACTTGGCGGGCCGCACGACGCTACCGGCGCTGTGGGCGGCCGGCGAAGTCACCTCGACCGGATTGCACGGCGCCAATCGCCTGGCTTCGAACAGCCTGCTCGAAGGTCTGGTCTACGGTCAACTGGCCGGCCGCGGCGCTTCGGATGCCGCGCTCCGCGAGGCCGACGATTTCCGCGCGATCCCGCTCGACAATGCCGTGCTGCCCGAGCGAGCCGAGCTGCCCGACCTGGCCGACATTCGCAACTCGCTCAGGAGTATCATGTGGCGCAACGTGGGCATCCGCCGGGATGCCCGCAGCCTGATCGAGGCCCGCGAGGCGGTCGATCACTGGTGCGGCTATGTGTTGCCGCGCCAATTCGCCCAGAGTGACGGCTGGGAGCTGCAAAACATGCTGACCGTGGCGCGAATCATGATTCGCGCGGCCCTGGCTCGTGAGGAAAGCCGGGGCGTGCATCTGCGGCTCGACTTCCCGCAGCTCGACGAGCAGCAGTTTTGCCGGCACCTGTGCTTTGGCCGCACGAGCGACGTCGAAGCCTAATGAGGTAGCCCGGCGGGCATCGCAGCAGGGCGACCCCCGCGGCGAGACCCGCGAACCGTTCGGCCGCCGTGCACGTAGCGTGCCTAGGGAAACGGCCCGCCATGCCCGGGGGTCCGGATTGTCTGGACAGCCGGACGACAATCCCTATCCTAGTAGGCGCTTGGCGCGGCCGTCGTACCCGTTTGGGGGGCGCGTCGCAGCCTGAGAGTGTGCCTGCGCGGGCGCAATACCGCGGCCCGCGCACGAAGCGGAGGGCGCAAAGCTAGGGTGGATCCTGGTCCCCCTTTGGTGGCGCGGCGTCCCTGCCCGAGGTGAATCTCGGTCCGAGCGCGGTTCGGGATTACGCCGCCCCGTCCGGTCGAACAGGGCGGCGGTGTTTCCCCGCCCGGACGCGGCGCAAGCGCGGTAACCGCGGCGAGGGCCGCACCGAGGATTGTTTTTGTCAGGCCGAACAGTTCGGAGCGTTGTTGCATGACCGATCCTTCGCGTCCCGCCATGATCGAGGCCGACGGGCTCTCGAAGTACTACGGCGATTTCGTCGCCGTGGAAGACGTGTCGTTCAAGATCCGCCAAGGCGAGGTCGTCGCCTTCCTGGGGCCCAACGGCGCCGGCAAGAGCACCACGATGAAGTTGCTGACCGGTTACCTGTCGCCTTCGACGGGTACGGCGCGAATTGCCGGCCACGACATGGCCAGCGACCGGCTGGCCGGCGCGCAGCGGTTGGGCTATCTGCCCGAAAACGGGCCGCTGTACCCCGACATGACGCCGCGCGACCTACTGCAATTTTTTGCCGAAGCGCGCGGCCTGAGCGGCGGTGCGGCGCGGCAGCGCATGGATGAGGTGATCGACTTGTGCGCGCTGGGCAGCGTGCTCAACAAGCAAATCGGCAAGCTGTCGAAAGGCTTTCGCCAGCGCGTGGGCATGGCACAAGTGCTGCTGCACGAACCCGACGTGTTGATCCTCGACGAGCCGACGGCCGGCCTCGACCCCAACCAGATTCGCGAGGTGCGCGACACGATCCGCCGCCTCGGCGAGACCAAGACCATTTTGCTGTCGACGCACATCCTGCAAGAAGTCGAGGCGATGGCCAGCCGTGTGCTGTTCATCGCGCGCGGCCGGATTCGGTTCGACGGAACCACGTCCGAGCTCACCGCCAGCGGGACCCGGCTCGAAGAACAGTTTTACGCCCTCAGCGAAGGGGGGAAGGAATAGCCGGCCGCTACGCTCGTCTGGCGGCACAGGCCGCCTGCGACGAGCGCCTCGTTTGCCCGCGAATCCCGCTCCGCTTCGTCCATCCAGCTACGGTACGTCAGTCATGAATCCAGCCGTCATCCGGGCCGTCTTCAAACGGAATTTCATCGCCTACTTCGTCAGCCCCGCGGGCTACGTGTTCTTGTGCGTGTTCGCGGCGTTAACGGCCTTTGCGACGTTCGTGCCCAACGAGTTTTTCAACGCCAACCTGGCCAACCTGGACCAGCTGAACCGGTACTTGCCCTACATTCTGCTGGTGTTCATTCCCGCCATTACGATGAGCATCTGGGCCGAGGAGCGGCGTCAAGGCACCGATGAGCTGCTGCTGACGATCCCTGCGAGCGACCTCGATGTGGTGCTGGGCAAGTACCTGGCCGCCGTCGCCGTCTATACCGTGGCGTTGATCTTCTCGCTGACCAACGTGGTCTGCCTGAGCCTGCTGGGTTCGCCCGACTTGGGGTTGCTGTTCGCCAATTACGTCGGCTACTGGATCGTCGGCCTGGCGATGCTGGCCATCGGCATGGTCGCCTCGTTTCTGACCGGCAACCTGACCGTCGGGTTCATCATGGGTGCGGTGTTCAACGCCCCCTTGGTGTTCGCCGAGCAGGCCGACGCCATCTTGCCCTTGGAATGGGCCCGCTCGATTCAGCGCCTGAGCATCGCCGAACAGTTTCGCGACTTTGGTCGCGGCGTGATCAGCTTTTCGGCAGTGGTGTACTTCCTGCTGATCGTCGTGGTCATGCTCTACGTCTCGATGGTGCTGATCGGCCGGCGCCACTGGTGGGGCGGCCGGCTGGGGCGTTCGCTGTTGGGCCACTATGTGACCCGTGCCCTGGCCCTGTTCGTGCTGTTGGCTGCCTCGACGATCGTGCTGGCCCGGTACGATCGCCGCGTCGACGTGACCACGGAAAAGCTCAGCTCGCTCGCGCCCCAGACGATCGAGCTGCTCGAAAAGCTCGACGTCAAACGGCCCGTGCGGATCGACGCCTATGTCAGCCCGGTCGTGCCCGAGTCGTACGTCCAGACGCGATTGAACCTGCTCAACGTGTTGCGCGAGTTCCAGGCCATCGCCGGCGACAAGGTGGTCGTGCGGGTGCACGAGACCGAATCGCTCAGCCCCCAGGAAGACGAAGCCGACAAGAAGTTCGGCATCAAGGGTCAGCAAGTTGCCTCGCGGATCCGCGGCACGATGAACATCGACGAGATCTTCATGGGCGTGGCGTTCACCTCGGGTTTGGACAAGGTCGTGGTGCCGTTCATCGATCGCGGGGTGCCGGTCGAATACGAACTGGTCCGTTCGATCGCCACGGTCAGTCAGCAGTCGCGCAAGAAGGTGGGCATACTCAACACCGATGCCAAGCTGTACGGCAGCTTCAACATGCAGACGATGAATCAGACGCAAAACGAGCTGATCGTCACCGAGCTGGAGAAACAGTACGAAGTCGTGCAGGTCAACGCCGATGCGCCGATCACCGAAAAGTACGACGTGTTGCTGGCCGTGCAGCCCTCGTCGCTGACGCAGGAGCAGATGAACAATTTCCTGGCGGCCGTGATGAGCGGACAACCGACGGCCGTCTTCGAGGATCCGTTCCCGTACCTCGACCCGAACGTGCCGGGCACCTCCGCGGAGCGCCGCCCGCAAGGCGGGATGATGGGTATGCAGCAGCCCCCGCAGCCCAAGGGCGACATCACCCCCTTGTGGCAATCGCTGGGTATCAATTTCAACGGCGCTCAGGTCGTCTGGCAGGACTACAACCCTTACCCGAAGATCGGCCAGTTTCCGCCCGAGTTCGTGTTTGTCGACAAGGGGCAAGATCCCACGTCGACCGCCGCCCCGTTCAACGACGACAGCCCGATCAGCTCGAAACTGCAGCAGGTCCTGTTTCTGTTTCCCGGTTCGATTCAGGAGCTCAACGCCTCGGGCCTGAAGGTCACGCCGCTGGTGGTCACCGGAACGAACACGGGCCGGGTGCAAGCCAACGAGATTCTGCAGCAGAGCTTCCTCGGTGGCGGCGGGCTCAATGAAGACCGCGCCATGGTTCCCACGCACAAGAGTTACCTGCTGGGCGCTTACATCACGGGTAAGCCGGGCCCTGCCGGCGGCGCGGCCAAGATGTCGGACGAAGGGCTGCAATTGGCCCAGGCCGAGCAGCCGGCTGCAGAAACGCCGGCTGTAGAATCGCCGGCCACGGAAGCGCCCCCGGCAGCGGCCCCGCCTGCAGTTCCTGCGACTCCTCCGGCCGGAGAAGTGCCGGCTGCTCCTGCCGCGCCTGCCGCGCCGGCTGAGCTGAACGTGGTGGTCGTGGCCGACATCGACGTGTTGTACTCGGCTTTCTTCGCCCTGCGTGCCCGCGGGGAAGAAGAGGACGCCGAAGTCAACCTGACGCTCGATAACGTGAGCTTCGTGCTCAACGTGCTCGACGTGCTGGCCAAGGACGAGCGATTTGTCGAGATCCGCAAGCGGAGGCCGACCTATCGCACGCTCACGCGGTTCGAGGCCATCACGGCCGCGGCGCGCGACTATGCGACGGCCCAGCGCAAGAAGTTCGCCGACGATTTCGACACGGCGAAGAACAAAGAGCAGGAAGTGTTCGATCGCAAGATCAAGGAACTCGAGGGCCGTACGGACATCGATCCGCAGCAGAAGGTGATCGAGATGCAATTGGCCCGCGACGTGGGCCAGCGGCGGCTCGACGCGGCGTTTGAGCGGCTGAAGAACGAACGCGAGCGGCGCGAGAAGCAGATTGACCGCGATAAGACCGCTTCGATCCAGGGCGACCAGAACCGCGTCAAGATCCTGGCCGTGGCCACCGCGCCGATCATGCCGCTGCTGCTGGCCGGCATCGTGATGTTTAATCTCCGGGCGCGCGAGCGCCAGACGACCACCAAGGAACGACTCCGCGGCTAGGCCCGAACCCGAGGCCCCGCCGTGCAGACTCAGTTGTGAGATCCGATTAAGCCATGAACGAAACCACGAAGACTCTGACCTTTGTCGGGATTGCCCTGCTGGGCGCCCTGTTGGCCTATGCCAGCCGTCCGGCGAGCGTGGCCGACGCCGCCAAGGCGGACGACGCGAGCAGCGAGTTCTTTGCCGAATTCAAGGACCCGCTCGCCGCTAAGTCGCTCGAGATCATCGAGTGGGACGAGGCCAAGGCCGAACCCAAGCAGTTTCGCGTGGCCCAGGTGAACGGCCGCTGGGCGATCCCCTCGAAGCTCAACTACCCGGCCGACGCCGATCGCCAGTTGGCCGAGGCCGCGGCCAGCGTGATCGACCTCAAAAAGCTGGGCATGGTGAGCGAAGAACGGGCCGATCACGAGATGTACGGCGTCGTCGATCCGATGGACAGCAAGGCGGGCATGACCGGCATCGGCAAGAAAGTCATCCTGGAAGACGCCGGCGGCAAGAAGCTCGCGCAACTGATCATCGGTTTGCCCGTCAAGGACAAGCCCGACCTGCGTTACGTGCGTTTGCCCTCGCAAGACGCCGTGTACGTAGCGAAGCTCTCGCCCGAAAAGCTCACGACGAGGTTTCAGGATTGGATCGAGCCCGATCTGCTGAAGCTCAACAGCTGGGACATCACGGAGGTCAAGTACGACAACTACTCGATCGACGAGGTCAACCGGCGGATCGTTGAGGGCGACAAGCTGGCGCTCACCTACAACGACAAGGACGCCAAGTGGAACATGGAGGGGCTGGCCCCGAACGAAGAGCTCAACGCGCAGAAGCTCAACGACATGAAAGTGGCGCTCGACGATCTGAAAATTGTCGACGTGCGCCGTAAGCCGGCCGGGCTGGGTCGCGATCTGCGCACCTCCGAAGGGCTGACCATTGACGAAGAAACGTTCCTGTCGTTGGCCAGCCGTGGCTACATCATCTCGCAAGGGCAGCTCTACTCCAACGAGGGCGAAGTCGTCGTCGAGCTCAAGGACGGCGTGACGTACGTCTTGCGGTTCGGTGAAATCGCCGCCGACACCGAAGAGGCGAAGCCCGACGAGGGTGCCGAGCAGCCGGCCGAAGGCGAACAGCCCAAGGGCTCGAATCGATACCTGTTCGTCACGGCGCAATTCGACAAGAGCGCGATTCCTGCGCCCGAGCTGCAGCCGGTGCCGGGCGCTCCCGCCGAACCCGCTGCGCCGCCCACCGCGGAGGGCCAACCGGCCGCCGAGAACAAGGAGGGCGAGAAACAGGCAGGCGAGCCGGCCGAGCCGCAGCAGGCCGAACGCCAAAAAATCGAACAGGAAAACAAGCGCAAACAGGACGAGTACGACAGCAAGGTCAAGAAGGGTGAAGAACAGGTCCAGACGCTCAACAACCGCTTCGCCGACTGGTATTACGTCATCTCGGATGACGTTTATCGCAAGATCAAGCTGACCCGTGCCGACGTGGTGCAACCGAAGAAGCCAGCCGATGGCACGGCACCTGCCGGCACCGACGCGGCGCCGCCCACGACCGAGGGTGGGCTCGACGAGTTCAACGAGATCAAGGATCAGGGGCTCGGCACGCCGGAGAATTGAACCCTGCCCGCGTGGCTCGCGGCGCGCTTGCTCAGCCGGCCGGCACGTCCCGGCCGAGCGTGCGCAGCAATTCGATCGTGTAGATGCCCGACGTATGGCCATCGCTGAAGTCGAGGCCATAGGCATAGTTGCCGACGGGCTGCATGCCGCGCAACCGCAGCGGCTGCGCCTCGACCGGCGAAAGCACCGTCAATTGCGACGGCGGCCGCGGCGCCAATCGCTGCTCGCGGCAGGTTGCACACGGACACGCCGTGCGCAGCTCCTGGATCGAATAGTCGCGCACCAGGCCGTCGCTCCACTCGATCCGCAGCGTCCGTTCGTCGACCAGTTGCAACTGGCTGGGCACTGGCGCGGTCATGCTTCCATTCCGCGCAACAGGTCGAGCAGCCGCTCGACTTCTTCCCGGGTGTTGTAGTGCAGCAGGCCGATGCGGACCATGCCCTCGGGCTCGAGGCCGAGCGCCTCGGTCAGCGACAGCGCATAGTAATTGCCGTGCCAGACGAACACGCCCTCGTCGGCCAGGCGTTGGGCGAGCTCGAGCGGCCGATAGCGGCGATGCGTGATCGACACCGTCGGCACGCGCTCGTGCAGCCGTTTCGGATCAGTGATGCCGTAGATCTTGACGCTCGGCAATTCGGCGAGCCCGGCCAAGAGTCGCGCTTGCAAGCCGCGTTCATACGCGGTGATCGCTTCGTAGGCCGCCACCAGGGCCTGACGCCGTGACGCGGCTGCCGGCGCAATCGAGCGCCCCAGCGCGGCCAGGTATTCGATCGCCGCCAGGACCCCCGCCAGGCACTCGTGATTCTGCGTGCCGGTCATCCAGCGCCCCGGCAGGTCATTGGGTGCCGGTCGCACCTTGTACACGGGCAGCTCGGCCAGCCGTTCGGCGCGCCCCCAGAGGATGCCGACGTGGGGGCCGAAGAATTTATAGGCCGAGCAGAGCAGGTAGTCGCAACCCCAAGCCTGCACGTCGACCAGGCCGTGCGGCACGTAGTGGACCGCGTCGAGGCAGATCTCCGCGCCGACGCCTTGCACCACGCGGGCAATCTCGCGGACCGAGTTGACCGTGCCCACGGCGTTCGACGCACACCCCACGGCCACGAGCCGGGTCCGCGTCGACAACACGTTCTGCAGGGCCTGCAAATCGAGCGTGCAATCCTCTGGCCGAAAGGGCACGTGGTGCACGTGTACGCCGGCGTCGCGCGCGGCCAGCACCCACGGCGTGACGTTGGCGTCGTGATCGAGCCGGGTGACGATGATTTCATCGCCCGGTTCCCAGGTCTTGGCCAGTGCCCGCGACAACGCCAGGCACAGCGTCGTCATGTTCGCGCCGAAGCACACCGCGTGCGGGTCGGGTGCGTGCAGCAGGTCGGCCGCGGCCCGGTGCACCTCGTCCAGCAGGGCGTCGCTCGCCACGCTCGTGGCAAACACGCCGCCGTGATTGGCATTCGAGTTCCGCAGGTAGTCGCCGATGGCGTCGATCACGCGCTGCGGCACCTGGCTCCCGGCGGGCCCGTCGAAAAAGACGGCCTGGCGGCCGCTCACCTCGCGGGCCAGTGCCGGAAACTGTTGCCGCACCGCGCTGACGTCGAGCGGGGCTGTCGGGCTGGCTGGTGGAGTCATCGTTCGCAGTAGGCCTCGTCGCGCAGATCGGTCACGAACATGCAGCCTGGCGCGTGCGTAATTGCCAACTCGCACCGCGCCGCGGCCAGCGCTAATTGCGGCGTCACGCCGCAGGCCCAAAATACCGGGACTTCGCCGGGCTGCAACTCGACCGGATCGCCAAAGTCGGGCCGGGCCAGGTCGGCGATGCCCAGGGCCGCCGGATCGCCGACGTGCACCGGCGCGCCGTGCATGCGGGGATATCGCCCCGTGATCGCCGCGACCTCGTCGATCTGGTCGGGCCGATACGGCCGCATGCTCACGACCAGCGGCCCGGCAAACCGCCCCGCCGGTACGCAGGCGCGATGGGTGCGATACATCGGCACATTGCTCCCCGCTTCGAGATGGCGCACGCCTAGGCCTGCCTCGACTAGTGCATTCTCGAAGGTGAACGAGCACCCCAGCAAAAAACCGACCAGGTCGTCGCGCCACAACGGGCCGATCTCGAGCGGTTGATCTGCCTCGGCCACGCCGCCGCGAAATACCCGGTAGCGCGGCACGTCGGTCCGCAGATCGGCGCCGGGCGCAGCGCTGCGCGGCTCCGCGTCGCCGGGCAGCGTCCGGGCAATCAACGGGCACGGTCGCGCATTCAGCCGGCAAAACTCGGCAAACTCGTCGGCCACCGCCGCCGGCAAGATCACCACGTTGGCCTGCACGAAACCGCGCGCCAGTCCGGCCGTGGGACCGGTCCATGTACCGGACCGCACCGCCGCGCGCAACTCGGCGGCCGTGGCCCCGGTCAGGCGTTCGCGCAGCTCCTGGACTTCGGCCGCCGATGAAACGTGAGACATGTCTTCGCTTTCGCGCGGAACTGCCTTGTGTGCCGTCGATCGCCTGCGGCGCTTCAGCGTTCGTCGACGAAGCGTTTTCCTTTGCCCTCGAAACGGGGCAGGGTGCCCAGCGGCACGCCTTGCACTTCGACCTTCAATCCGAGCCGCAGCCGCAGCTCTTCGGCCACGCGCAGCGGCTGGTCGAGCCGGTCCTCGATCTCGATGATCAGGTGGTCCATCGCTTCGACGCGCCGCGCCGTCATGCGGTACTCGATCACCTCGGGGAAGCTGCGGAGAATCTGCTCGATCGCGCTGGGAAAGATGTTCACGCCGCGGATGATCATCATGTCGTCGGCGCGCCCCAGGATTCCGCCGTCGAGCAGGACAAACCGCGAGCGGGCATCGTGCTGCCAGACGGGTCGCACCAGATCGCCCGTGCGATAGCGAATCACGGGGCAGCCGATGCGGCCCAAGCTGGTCAGCACCAGCTCCGACAGTTCGCCTTCGTCGGCCGGTTTGCCGGTTTCGACCGAGAGAAACTCGGCCAGGAACTCGGTCTCCAAGACGTGCAGCCCGCGGCCGCGATCGTCGGGAAAGCCCCAGGGCCCGATCTCAGTCGCGCCGCCGTGATCGAACACGGCAGCGTCCCAGGCCGCGGCGATCCGTTGGCGGATGCCCGGCACGCTCGCTCCCGGCTCGCCGGTGAGCACCAGTTTCTCGACGGGCAGGCCGGCCAGGTCGATCTTGCGGCCCGCGGCCACCTCGGCCATGTGCAGCGCGTAACTTGGCGTGCAAACCAACGCGGTCGCCCGGCTCGACCGCAGCAACTCGAGCCGCGCCAGGGTGCTTTGACCTCCGCCGGGCACGACCAGGCAGCCGCGCTCGACGAGCGCGTCGAACGCGCTCCACAGGCCGATGAACGGACCGAACGAAAACGCCAGCAGCACGCGGTCGCTCGGCGCCAGGCCCGCGGCATCGAGCACGTGTTGCCAGCAGCCGATCCACCACTGCCAATCGCGGGCCGTGTCGAGCACGACCAGCGGCCGCCCGCGCGTGCCAGACGTTTGATGCCAGCGGACGTATTGATCGATGTCGAACGTATGGTTGAGCCCCAGGTCGCCGTTGGCCTGTCCGCCGACCAATTCCTGCTTGTTCGTGAAGGGCAGGTCGGCCAGCGCATTGAGCGAGGTGAGCGGCCGGGGGCAGGCGGCCAGCTTGGTCGCGTAAAAGCGGTTGTGCGGCAGGATCTCGTCGAGCAGTCCATTGAGCCGCGCGAGTTGATGCGTTTCGAGCGCCGACACGTCGAGCGTTTCGATCCGGCGGCGCTGTTCGGCGGTGTTGCGGCTCATTCCTCGATCATAGACCTCCGTCTGCCGAGGCACTAGCACGGGGCGTTCGCCGCGTCGCGCCGGGCATGGTCACGTCGCTGCGGGAAGGCTAAGATGGCTCGCTTGCGCCGCGGGCAACTCATGTTTTCCGGTGGATTGGCGCAACACCCTTTCGACACCTGCTCGCCGCGACCGGTCCGCCTGGTTATGTCTGAACGCACCCCCGGGAAAGCATCGCTCGCGGTCATCTTCTTGACGGTGTTTATCGACTTGCTGGGCTTTGGCATGGTGTTGCCGCTGTTGCCCAGCTACGCGAGCGAATTCAACGTCGATTCCGCGGGCATCGAGTTGGGATTGCTGATGGCCAGTTTTTCGGCCATGCAGTTGGTGTTCGCCCCCTTTTGGGGGCGCTTGTCCGATCGCATCGGGCGGCGGCCGGTGATCATGGTCGGCCTGGCGGCTTCGGCCTTGTGCTATCTGCTGTTCGGCGTGGCGACGGTCTACCGCAGCCTGGGGCTGATGTTCGCCTCGCGCATTGGCGCAGGAATGGCAGGCGCGACGATTCCCACGGCGCAGGCCTACATTGCCGACTGCACGACGCTCGAAAAGCGCGCCCGAGGCATGGCCCTGATCGGCGTGGCCTTTGGACTCGGTTTCATGCTGGGCCCTTTGTTGGGCGCCGTCGCCTTGGTGACGGCCAGCGCGGGAGGCTTGAGCCCCTGGCCGGGCTACGTCGCGGCCGGCCTTTCAGCGGTGGCCCTGTCCGTGGCCATCTTCGCCTTGCCCGAATCGCGCGATCCCAGCACGGCCACCCATCGCGAAGGGTTCGATTGGGCCTCGCTGCGCATGGCCCTGACCACGCCGAGCGTGGGATTGCTGATTCTCAATGTGTTCGTCAACGGCGTGGCGTTTGCCAATCTCGAGTCGACGCTGTCGCTGCTGCTCAAGGCCCGCTTCGACACGGCCGGAGAGGCGGCTGCCGCCGCCGCCGCGGTGGGCAGCACCGGCCACGACGTCAACGAGCGAATCTTGCTCGTGTTCGCCTACATCGGCTTCGTGCTCACGTTTGCCCAGGGGTTTCTCGTCCGCCGGCTGTCGGCCAGGGTGCCCGAGGGCACGATGGCCACCGTCGGATCGATCGCCGCCATCGTGGGCTTCGTGTTCATGGCCCTGGTTGCTCGATCGGCCAGCCTGGGGCTGTTGCTCGTGGCGCTGACGATCGAGATCACCGGCTTTGCCATGATCACGCCGTCGCTCAACTCGCTGATCTCGCGCCGCACCGATCCGGCGAAACAGGGGGGTATCCTGGGCATCAATCAGAGCGCCGCCGCGCTGGCCCGGATCTTCGGCCCGATGCTGGGCGTGATGCTCTTCTTCCAGGGCGTGGTGCTGCCTTTCTGGGTTGCCGCAGCCTTGATGGTGGTGAGCCTGGTCCTCGTGCTCGCCGGCGTGCGCAGCGGGCACGATTTTGTACCCGAGAAGTAGATCAATCGCGCGTCGGGGGGCGGACTTACTGGGCGGACTTACTCGGGCCTGCCATAGCCGCCTCCGCCGGGTGTCTCGATCAGCAATTCTTCGCCGGGTGCGGCGTCGTATTGCGCGCGTCCAGGCAGCTCCTCGTGCCGGCCATCGGTGAAGATTCGCACGTTGCGGCCCGATGCGCCGGGCTCGCCGCCTGCCAGCCCGAACGGCGCGAACGGCGGTCGCCGATTGGACAGGATCGATACGGCCAAGGGCGCCAGGAATCGCAACCGGCGGCGAGCGCCGTCGCCGCCGCGGAAGCGCCCTGCGCCGCCCGAGCCGCGGCGAATGGCGAACTCGACGACCTGCACCGGGTAGCGGTTTTCGAGCACCTCAGGATCGGTGATCCGCGTATTGGTCATATGCGTGTGGACCGCATCGGCGCCCGGGCGATGGGGCGTCGCACCGGCGCCGCCGCAGATCGTTTCGTAGTAGCCGAACTGCGCACCGCCGAACAGCAGGTTGTTCATCGTTCCCTGGCTCGCCGCCGCGAGCCCGAGCGCCCCGAGCAGCACGTCGACGACCCGCTGCGACGTCTCGACGTTGCCGCCGACGACCGCGGGGCTCGTCGCGGGCGTGGGCCCAGGGAGCGGGTTCAGCAAGCACGTCGGCAGCACCAGCTCGACCGGCTCGAGCACGCCTTCGTTCAACGGGATGTCCTCGTCGAGCAACGCGCGCAGCACGTACAGCACCGCCGCGGTGACGATCGCGCGGTTGGCGTTGAGATTGTCCGGCAGCACGCCGTCGGTGCCGGTGAAGTCGATCATCGCCCGCAGGTGTTCAATGCGGATACACACGGCGATCCGCGCGCCGTTGTCGAGCTGATCGGCGAACGAACATTGCCGGCCCTCGAGGCGCGCCAGGCTGCGGCGCGTTTTCGTGGCGGCGGCGGCCTGGATGTGGCGCATGTACGCAGTGACGACGGGCAGCGAATAACGCTCGATCAGCCGGGCCAGGTCGAGCGCTCCTTGCTGGTTGGCCGCGACCTGCGCCGCCAGGTCGGCGAGGTTTTCGTCGACACTCCGCGAGGGATACGGGCCGCCGGTCAACAATGCGCGCAACTCGTCGAACCGTGGCCGGCCGGCCTCGACCAGCCGAAAGTTGCGAATCAGCACGCCCTCTTCCGCCAGGTTGCGCGAACCGGGCGGCATCGAGCCGGGCCGGATGCCGCCGATCTCGGCGTGATGCGCGCGGCTGGCCGTGAAGAACACCAGCTGGCCCGTGGCGGCGTCATGCACCGGCGTGACCACCGTCACGTCGGGCAAGTGCGAGCCGCCGCGATAGGGGTCGTTGGTGACGAACACGTCGCCGGCCCGCAATTGCGGGTTATCGGCCAGAACGCTGCGGACCGTTTCGCCCATCGCGCCCAGATGCACGGGAATATGCGGCGCGTTCACCACCAGGCGCCCCGCGGCCGTGAACAGCGCGCAACTGAAATCCAGCCGTTCTTTGACATTCACGCTGCCGGCCGTGTTGCGCAGCGCGATGCCCATCCGCTCGGCAATGCCGGCAAACTGGTGGTTGAAGATTTCGAGCATCACGGGGTCGGCCGTGGTCGACACGGCCGGCGCCGCGATGGTTCCGGCGTCGGTCAGCCGGATTTGATCGCCCGTCAACACCTCGGCCACCCAGCCTGGCTCGACGATCGTCGTCGAGTGGGCCTGATAGAGGAGCGCGGGCCCGACGATCTGCGCGCCCGGTTGCAAGTCTGCCCGGTTCAATACGGCCGTTTCGTGCCAGGCGCCGTCGAAACAGACCGACACGCTGCGCTCGGCCCTCGCCGCATACGCAGGTGCAGGGCGCGCAGGAGGGAGCGTCTGCGGGCTGCGGCCCACCACCTCGACGCGCGCCGCGACGATCTCGATCGGCCGGCCCGCGTGGACATAGCCGTAGCGCCGGCGATGCTCCGCTGCGAAAGCCGCCGGATAGTCGCCGTCGTCGGGTTCGGAGATCGGCAGCGCAGCCTCGGTGCCCTGGTAGCGCAAGTCGAGCGAGCGCCGCACGCCGATCTGCTCGGGCGGCACGGCTTCGGCGATCAATTCGGCCGTGGCCGCCGCGGCCAGCCGCTGGTGCTGCGCGGTCGCTTCTTGCAAAGTGCTCGCGCCGGCCGGTTGATAGATGCCGGCCACGCCATGCCGCACCACGTCGGCCAGACCGATCCCATAGGCGCTCAGCAGGCTGGCGTCGTCGTGGATCAGCACCTCGCGCATATTCAGCTCGCGCGCCACGGCACACGCGTGTTGCGGCGCCGCGCCGCCAAAAGCGACGAGCACGTAATCGCGCGGATCGGCGCCGCGCGCCACCGAAACCGACCGGATCGCCTGCACCATGTTGTTGTTGGCGATTCGCAGCAGGCCCGTGCACAGCTCGACCGGCGCGTATCGCCGGCCGGTGGCCCGTTCGACCTCGGCGATCAGCTCGTCGAGCCGCCGCTCGACGGCCGCACGCTGCAAGGGAAACGCGAAGCGCTCGGCCAGGATGCGGCCCAGGTAGAAATTCAAGTCGGTGACGCTCAACGGGCCGCCGCGTCCATAGCAGGCTGGACCGGGATCGGCCCCGGCGCTCGCGGGCCCCACGGTGAGTTTCACGCCGTCGAAGCCGCAAATCGAGCCGCCGCCGGCGGCGACCGTCTCGATCGCCAGCATCGGTGCGACGATCCGCACGCCGGCTTTTTCGGTCTCGTATTCGCGCTCGAAATGGCCGTCGAATCGCGAGACGTCGGTGCTCGTGCCGCCCATGTCGAAGCCGATCGCGCGCCGCTGGCCCGCGGCCTGGGCCACGCGCGAAAATCCCACGACTCCACCCGCGGGCCCGGAGAGGATGCTGTCCTTGCCGCGAAAGCTGGCCGCATCGACGAGCCCACCGGCCGAGGTCATCAGCCGCAAGCATCCGCCGCGCAAGGGCTCGCGCAGTCGATCGACATAGTCGCGCAGCACCGGCGTGAGGTAGGCGTCGACGACGGTCGTGTCGCCGCGGGCCACGATCTTCACCAGCGGCGCCACCTCGCTGCTGGTGCTGACGTGCCGAAACCCCAGTTCCCGCGCGAGGTTGGCGACCTGTTGCTCGTGTGCGGGGCGTTTCGGGGCATGCAACAGGCAGATGGCCAGCGATTCGATCTGCGCGTCGCGCAGCGCCGCGAGTTGCCGGCGCACCGTGTCTGGGTCGAGTGGCAGGAGCACCGTGCCGTCGGCCGCGACGCGCTCGTCGATCTCGACGACGGCCGCATACAGTGGCTCCGGTTTGTGAATATCGAGCTCGAACAGCCGCGGACGATTCTGATAGCCGATGGCCAGCGCGTCGCCGAAGCCGCGCGTGGTGATCCAGGCGGTTCGGGCGCCGCGGCGCGTGAGCAGGGCGTTGGTGCCCCGGGTGGTTCCCAGCCGCACGGTCACCGGCGGCAGCGGCTCGCCCGGTCGCACGCCGAGCAGAAAGCGAATCGCCACCAGCGGCGCGTCGTCATCGCTGGTCAGTTCATATGGCTGATGTGCCTGCGGGGTCACGGCCAGCGGTTCGGCCAGCTCGAGCCGGCTGCCCGCGCGCTCGAAGCGCGCGACCGTCGAGGTGGCCACCACCGTGCCGTCGGCATCGACGAGCGCGAGACGCCAGCCGTCCCAAAAACCGGGCGGATCGCCGCGGCGCGCCGGATCGACAATCGCCAGCGAACTCGACCCGACGTGTGCGGCCCCCTTGGTCACGCCGGAGCTGAGCAGCTTGTATCGGCGCATCTGCCCCGCCGGCCCGCGCGCCAAGCAATCGGTGAAGGTGCCGCCGACGTCGATCCAGAATTCCCAGTTGCTCATCGTGGCCGGATATTACCGCGCCGGGCTCGTGCGCTCATCCGGCATCGGTCGCGGCGCGTTGGAGCATGGCGACGTCAGGATCTTGCGCCGCGCCCCGACCGGGCAAGGGGCCTGGCCCGAGGGTCGGGCGGCTGATCAGGCCTTGATCCAGTAGTACAGCGCCCCCAGCGCCGTGCAGAGGGTCAGTGTCCTGGCCAGCGATTGTTTCCAGCGGAAGGTAAGCAGCAGTGCCAGAATGGCCACTGCGCATGCGCCCCATTCGATGCTTGCCAGGTCGGGCACGAGCACTCGCAGCGGGCCCAGGCGTTGGGCGGCGACGTCGTGGAACAGCGTGTGCAGAGTGAACCAGACGGACAGGTTGAACACAACGCCCACGACGGCCGCCGTAATCGACGACAAGGCCGCGGTCAGTAGCCGGTTTCCCCGCAATTGCTCGATGTAGGGGGCGCCCAGAAAGATCCAGAAGAAGCACGGTACGAAAGTCACCCAGGTGGTCATGACCGAGCCAACCAGACCGGCCACGACCGGAGAGCAAGGCCCGGGCTGCCGATATGCCCCCAGAAAGCCGACAAATTGCACGACTTGGATCAAGGGCCCCGGCGTCGTCTCGGCCATGCCGAGCCCATCGAGCATTTCTCCAGGCTGAAGCCAGCCGAACCGCTCGACGGCCTGCTGCGCCACATACGCCAGTACGGAATAGGCACCGCCGAAGGTCATGACGGCTGCCTTGCTAAAGAACAGCCCTTCCTGCACGTAGATCGACTCGGGCCCCAGGGCGGCCCGACACGCGAGCAACGGCCCAAACCACAGCGTCAGGCAGATGCAACTCACCAACAAACTGCGTCGCCACGTGGGCGCGGCATGGTGCAGCGGCACCTCGTCGAACGATTCACCGGCCGCCTTGGCCGCGTGCCCTTGGAGGACGAGGAATCGGCCCGGATACAATCGTCCCCCCCAGAAACCGACGAGGCCAGCGGTCAGGATTACCAGCGGAAACGGGACGGCGAAAAAGAACAGTGCGACAAACGACGCTGCGGCCAAGGCCAGCATGACGCCGTTCTTCAACACGCGCTTGCCGATGCGCAGCACCGCTTCGACGACGATGGCCAAGACCGCGGGCTTCAAACCGTAGAACAATCCCTCGAGCAGGCCCGTGTGTTGATAGTTCGCGTAGATCAGGCTCAAGGCGAGGATCGAGAGAAACCCGGGCAGGACAAATAGGGCGCCGGCCACGATCCCGCCGAGCGTGCGATGCAACAGCCAGCCCACATAGGTGGCAAGCTGCTGCGCTTCGGGGCCGGGCAGCAGCATGCAGTAGTTCAGCGCGTGCAAGAATCGCTCTTCGCTGATCCAGCGCTTCTCCTCGACGAGGATCCGGTGCATGACGGCAATCTGCCCGGCTGGCCCGCCGAAACTGAGCAGCGCGATCCGGATCCAGGTGCGTAGCGCCTCGCCCCACGACACGGCTGCGCGCATCGCTTGGGGGGAGATCTCAGCCGGTTGCACCTCGGGCGACGGAAGGGACATGCTTGCGGTTTCATCACGCGTACGTCAACGAGCCAACGCCCCCGACGACGCCAAGCGTGGCGTCTTGCCGGCTCGGCACGTCACGGCCAATCGGCCGCCGGGTCGAAGTTGATCGTGGGCTCGGCCGGGCGTTCGGGAATGCGCGGCCTGAGGAAGGGCTTTTCGGCCGCCTTGTGGCAGGCATAGCAGGCCTCGAGCGAAAACCGGTAAGCGGCCACGAACTTGTCGTGATCTTGGGCCACGATTGCCTCGTGCAATTGGGCCAGCGGCGAATTCTCGGCAGCGGCCAGAATCTCACCGAGCTTGATCTCGTTGCCGGCCTTGCCCTTGCGGACCGGGATGATGCGCACCGCCCAGCGCATGTGCGACCGCGTTTCGTTCCAGTAGAACTCGGCCAGCGGCCAGTTTCGGGCCTCGGCGGCAAACCACAGGTTGTTGAAGTGATAAGCAACGCTGACCATGGCGTGCGCCTGGTCGGGCGCCTTGTCCTTGAGCGTCTGCACGTCGGTGGTCAGCGCCGGCACGGGATCGGCCGGCGCCTCGTCGGCCGCCACCGGAGAGATCGTCGAGAGCCCGGCCAGACCGGACAATCCCAGCATGGCCGCCGCGGCACCGGACGCGAAAAGCAATAGCGCCCTGCTGTTCATCCGCTTCTCCCAAAATGAATGCTGGTCCACGTGGGCCCCTCACGTCGGCAGCCCTTGAGCGATTGTTTTCGGGTGGGCTATCGGCGGTCGCCGCCGATCGCAGCTAGATGCGACACCGTCCGGACGTAGAGCCGCCCTCTGCTGATGGCCGGCGTCGAACGGCACTCTTCGCCCAGCGGCATGCGTCCCAACTCGGCGAACTCGCGCTTCGCGGCGATCACGACCACTTCCCCGTCGGCTGAGACGCCGTAGACGGCCTCGCCGGTGCAGACGGGCGAACCGGAGTACTTGCCGCCGACGCGCTTCTGCCAAACCTGTTTGCCATCGGCCGCCTCGATGCACGTGACGACGCCCTGATCGCTCCACAGAAACATCAGTTCATCGTTGACCGTGCTGCTGGGTACATAGGGCGCCGATTTCGACACTCGATACGCCTCGGTAGGTTGGCCGTCGCCGGGCGGGCGAATCGCCGCCACATAGTTGCCGCCCGCTCCCGATCCGCAACTGCCGAACACGAGCCCCGCCACGACCAAGGGCGAGCTGACCGAGCGCTTGTCGAACACCGGCAGCTCCCAATTGACCTGCCCGTTGCGCGGGTCGACGCTCGTGATGCCGTGTGCGCTGCTGGCGAAAATCAGCTCGTCGGGCCGGCCCGGTCGCGCGAGCACGCACGGGGTCGAGTAGGCCACCATGTCGGCTTTGCGGTCGACCTTCCAGCGCGGCTGGCCCGTCGCCCGGTCGAAGGCATGCAGGCTGCTCGGCCCGTCTTGTTCGTTGCCCAGGATGACCAGGTCTTCATAGACGATCGGCGAGGGACCGCCGCCATGCTGCCCGACAAAAGGCCCGAGGTTCTGCCGCCAGACCTCCTGGCCCTCGTGGTCGAGCGCGACGAGCAGATATTGGTCGGGATCGCTCAAGGCCACATAGACGCGCTCGCCGTCGCACGCGGGAGTGGGCGAGGCGAAGCTGTTCTGCAGGTGCTTCGGGTGCGTCGTAAAACCGAGCTCGCGTTGCCAGAGCAGGCTGCCGTCGTCCGCGCTCAGACACAGGACCAGCCGCCGGGCGCCTGAATCGGTGGCCGAAGTGAGAAATACCCTCTCCCCCCACACGACGGGCGACGAATGCCCCGCGCCTGGCAGCTCGACGCGGAACTTGTAGTCCTGGTCGGTCCACCGTGTGGGCACGGTCGTCGTGGGCAGGTAGCCCGACCCATTCGGCCCATGAAAGCGCGTCCATTCCTGGCCCAGGGCAGGCACCGCGCTGACCAGCACCAAGCAACCGAGCCACATCCATACTCGCATGCAAGCAGCTCCGCAACGAACCCGGGTCGAACGTAGAACGAATGTCCCCTATCTTAACGAACTCAAGTTCCAAGGGGTGGCAGCAGCCCGGCATCGACCAGGTGTCAGGAATTCGTTCGCCGCGCAGCGGGAGCCACGTCGCTCCAGAATTCGACGAGCGCCCGGCGTTCGGCTTCGGGACTGAACCGCGCGGCAGTCTGACGCCCGCCGGCGAGCATCTGCTCGTACGTCTCCGGTTCGCCGATCGCGATCTGCAGGGCGCGCCCCAACGCCGTGACGCATGCGTCGAGCTGTCCCTCGTCGACCCAGAGGCCGTTGTCGGGCGTGGCGTATTCGCGGCCTCCTTCGCCGTGAAAACCGACGACCAACGCCCCGGCCGCCATGGCCTCGAGCGGCGGCAGGCCCAGCCCTTCGAGGTGCGACAGGCTGAGGAACACGGCCGCCTGGCCGAGGATCTCGGCGACTTGGGCCATCGGGCGGTTGGTGATTTCCACGATCGGCACGTGCTGAAACTCTGGAAACCGCCAGCGAAACCTGCCGAGGATGTGCACGCACTCGAGCGGCCGCTTGCGGGGCATGTAGGCAATCGCCGGCCGCTTCTGCCGCGGGCGGAACAGCTCCGAGTCGACGCCACAGCGGACCACGGCCACATGCTGGTACCCGCAGCGCTCGCCGAGCGCGTCGGCAATTACCTGCGAACAGGCCATGGCGTGTGACACACCGAAGACGCCATAGTCTTTCGCTCCGCCCAGACCATGTTCGAGCAGAAAGTGGTTCTGGACAAACACGACCTTCGTGGCCGGCAGTCCCTGGAGGCGAATCAGCCGGGCTCGCCAGGCCTCGGGAAACACGATGCCGTCGCCGGCGCGGAGCTGGGCCTCGTAGATCGAGGGCACCGGGCAGCCGGCCAGCGGCATGCCCTCGGGAAAGGCTGCCACGGCGTGAAATCCCGCTTCGTTCAGCAGCCGGACGTGACGCCACAGCGTGGCAATCCCGCCGACGGTCGCCTCGGGCATCCGCGACAGGTAAACGATGCGGTCGGGTGATGAATTCACGGCGGAGAGAGCCGGGGGGCCAGGGAACGGGCAGCGGCCGTCTCGGCTATTGTGCCGCCCCGGCTGGCCGGCCGCCAATCGCCGGTCGAGGAATTGCCGGCTAGAATGGCGGCGACGGTCCGTCGTCTGGTTCCCAAACGCATCTGGAGTTCGTCGTCCCATGACGCTGGCAGAACAATCGCAGTCGAGCCTTTATTTCACCGAAGAGCACCAGGCGTTTCGACAGTCGCTCCGCCGGTTCATCGATCAGGAAATCAACCCCTACGTTGATCGTTGGGAAGAGGCCGAAATCTTTCCGGCCCACGAACTGTTCCGCAAGATGGGCGAGCTCGGCTTCATGGGTCTGTCCTATCCCGAAGAGTACGGCGGGCTCGGGCAGGACTACTGGTACAACGTCGTCATGTGCGAGGAGCTGGCGCGGATCAACTGTGGCGGCATCCCGATGGCCATCGCCGTGCAGACCGACATGGCGACGCCGGCCCTGAACATGTTCGGGTCGCACGAATTGAAGAAGGAATTCCTCGAGCCGGCCATTCGCGGCGAGGCGGTCTGCTCGATCGCCGTGACCGAGCCGGGTTCGGGCTCCGACGTCGCTTCGATCCGGACCCGCGCCGATAGCGACGGCGACCACTATGTCATCAACGGCAGCAAGCTCTATATCACCAACGGTACCCAGGCCGACTGGATCTGCTTGTTAGCGCGGACCTCGCCGGGCACCGACCATCGCGGCATGTCGCTGATCATCGTGCCGACCAAGACTCCGGGCTTCAGCGTCAGCCGCAAGCTGAAGAAACTCGGCAATCATTCGAGCGACACGGCCGAATTGGTGTTCGACAATGTCCGCGTGCCGAAGCGCAACCGCATCGGCGAGGAAGGCGACGGCTTCATCTACCAGATGATCCAGTTCCAAAAGGAGCGCCTGGTCAGCGCGATCATGGCCTACTCGGGCATCGAGAAGGTGATCCGCATGACGATCGAGTATTGCCGCGAACGCAAGACGTTCGGCCAGCCATTGATCGACAACCAGTGGATTCATTTCCACCTGGCCGAATTGATCACCGAGGCCGAGCACCTGCGGCAGATGTGCTACCACTGTGTCCGCAAACTGTGCGACGGCCAGGACATGACCCGCGAGGCGTCGATGGCCAAGCTCAAGGCGGGTCGGTTGGTGCGCGAAGCGGCCGATTGGTGCATGCAGTTCCACGGCGGCATGGGCTACATGGAGGAATATCCCATGTCCCGCTACTTCCGCGATTCGCGGCTGCTTTCGATCGGCGGCGGCGCCGACGAGATCATGTTGGGGATCATCTGCAAATTCGAAGGCATCCTGCCGCGCCGGCGGCCTGGCTAGGATGAGCAGGGGCGAGGTCCTGATCCCTTGGAACGCATGACGGCTGTGCCTTCTACCCGGCCGCAGCGCAAACCGCGCCTCGCGCGGCGGCAATATCTCACGCGCCGCCAGGGCTGGTTGTTGGCCTTGGCGGCGTTTGCGCTGGTGGGCCTCGAGGCGGTGTTCAAGCCGCTGCCGCTGCCGCACTGTCCGGCTCCGCCGCCAGCCATCCCGGAGGACGGCCCAACAGCGCCGGTTCAGCCTGAGGCGCGCCCAGGCTAAACGTGCGTGTGGCCCGTCGATGGCGGTTGGCGGATCAGGCCTCCAACGTCGTCACCGCCAGGTCCTGCGGGAGGTGATCCGCCAGCGCTCAAGTCGGCGTCGAGGTGGCACGGCAGGGGGCTGTTGCAGCAGGCCTTCTTCGATCAGGCTGGCGAGCGCCGTACGTAACCGGCGAACTCGCACCTTGTTTACCTCGCAACGTGTGCGAAGTTTATCGACGCTCAAAGGTTTAACGAGAATCACAAAGGAGATGATGAAATCCGGATTCGAGAAACAGGGTTGTTTCAAGCGAGTGATCCATTTCGTGAGGCGGTGTTTGGCGCCGGCCGGGTGCCCGGGCCTCGGATTCGACGCGAAACGACCGCCGCAAACCGACCTGGGGTTCGTATGCGCGGTTGCCTGGTTGCACTGAGGCTGGAGCCGTCGGATTTCGCACCGTTCGGGGCGGGCCAGGCTGGGGCGCGGCAGGCTGCCGTGGTCGGGCGACCGCCCGACGAAGGACGTCCCGCAGCCGGATCACATACCGGGAGCGTACATCGCTCGGCCGGGCGTGGTACGCTTGTCGTTTTCGCGAATGTTCTTCTGGGACCCATCACCGTGCGTACGACGATCCTTGTTCTCGTGTGCCTGTTTGGTCTTGGCTCGACAAGCGTTGGTCAAGACACCCCGCCTGCGACCGCGCAGCGCGAATTCACCGAGCCGACGCCGCTGTTGAATCCCGACGGCTCGCTGGCCGCCTGGGGTTGGGCCCGTCGGGCGCTCATGCAATACAACCGCGAGGCGATCCCGGCGAATCGCCAGGCCCGGATCAAGGAGTGGGACCACTACACGATCATGTCGCCCGAGTTCACTGTGGGGGTGACGCTCGTCCAATTGGGCCCCTTGGTGAGCGGCAGCGCCGAGGTGATCGACTATGCAGCCGGGACGATTCGCAGCACGCAATTCATTCGACCCACGCCGGTGAGCAAGGCGATTCTCCCGGCCGATCCCTACGGGACGACGCGGCTGGAACAGGGCGACGACTTTGTCGCGCTCGGATTCGCCGACGGCCGGCGCCAGATCGAATTCCGCATCGCGAAGAAAGGACCCGCACCGGCGCTCGAGGGCAAAGTCGAATTGATGGCCGATCCGGAACACGACAGTGTGGCCATCTCGCGGCCGTTTGCCGGCGAAGGCGAGTTCTTCTATGAGAACAAGATCTTCGGACTGCCCGCCAGCGGCGCCGTCTCGGTCGACGACCAAACCTACACGTTGCCCGCGGACAAGTCGTGGGCCATCTTCGACTGGGGGCGTGGGCTCTGGCCGCACGAGTCCCAATGGTTCTGGGGCCAGGCAGCCGGCCGGGTCGGCGACCGGCAAGTCGCCTGGAACCTGGGGCACGGCTACGGCGACGACGCACACGGCACTTGCAACGCGATTCTCGTCGACGGCCGCCTGCACAAGCTCGACGTGGTCGATTGCCGGTTCAACGCCGACGACCGCATGCAGCCCTGGCAGTTCACGAGCAACGACCACCGGCTAACGCTCGAGTTCCGCCCAATCTACAACCAGCACTCCAAGACCGACCTGGGCCTGATCAGCGCCGAGCTCTACAAGATTCACGGCTACTACTCCGGCACGCTGGTGCTCGACGACGGTACGAAGCTCGAGGTCAAAGACGTGCTCGGCTTCGCGGAGCATATGAAGCAGCGTTGGTAATGCCGCGCCGCGCCCTGAGGGCTCACGCGTCTCGCGGCACGGCCCAATGGTCGCGATACTTGCGCGCGGTCAACGCCTGGGCCTCGTCGTCACCGACGATCCGCTGCTCGGTCGGGTCGAAATTCAGCGTCCGGCCGAGGCGGGCCGAAAGGTTGGCCAGGTGTACGATCGTCGCCGCGCGGTGGCCGGCGTGAACATCCGCGTGCAACGGTTCGGCGCTCCCGCGAATGCAGTTGAAAAAGTTCTGATGATGCAGGGCCAGGTCGGGGCGCCCTTCGCGCTCGGCCACGAGCTTGTTCCGCTCGCCGTACAGCTTCCAGCCCACGTTGTGGCCCACGATCATCAGGCCCCCGGTGCCGTAGAACGCCGCGCCGTTCTCGTAGCCTTCCTGCACGTAGGGCGACCAGATGCGCTGCTCGAAGATCATCTGCCGGGGCTTTTTCGCGCCCTCGGCCGGGTACTCGAACACCGCATACTGCGTGTCGGGAAACTGTTGGTCGTCGTCGAAGAAGCTCTTGCCCCCGATGCAGGTCGCGCGGTGCGGATGGCCTTCGACGCCCAGGCCCCACAGCGCGACGTCGATGTCGTGCACGCCGTCGTTGCCGATGTCGCCGCAGCCGAAGTCGTACCACCAGCGCCACACGCTTGGCAGCAGGTTGCTGCGATACTCGACGACCGGGGCGGGCCCCAGCCACAGATCGAAATCGAGCGTGGCCGGCGGCGCGCTGGGCGACGTGTGTCCGATCGAGCCGCGCCGCTGACTGTTCCAGGCCTTGGCCACGAGCACTTCGCCGATCTCGCCGCGCTCGATCCGTTCGATCGCCTCGCGCACGCACTCGCCGCTGCGGCTTTGCGTGCCGACTTGCAGGCACCGGCCACTGCGCTGCACGGCCGCGGTCATCAGGCGGCCTTCGCGGATGTTGTGGCAGCAGGGTTTCTCGACGTAAACGTGCTTGCCGGCGTCGAGCGCCAGGACCGCGGCCGGGGCGTGCCAGTGGTCAGGCGTCGCGATGAATACGGCATCGACCGCGGCGTCGTCGAGCACGCGCCGCAGGTCTGCGACGGCTTGCGGAGTGCGGCCCGTGTGTGTTTCGACCGTCTTGACCGCCGTGGCCAGCCGCTCGGAGTCGGGATCGCAGACCCAGGCCACGCGCACATCGCCACGCGCCGCGAGCAGATTGAGATGATTGCTGCCCATGCCGCCGGGCCCAATCACGCCGACGACGAGCTGCTCCTCGACCGCCGCGCTGGCCAGTTGCTGGGCCGTCGCCAGGGCAGCCGCACTGAGTCCCGCCTGCTGCAGAAAGGTCCGCCGATTGCTGCGCGCCATGGCTCGATCCTCCGCTGGAGTTCGCGACGAGAAGTACCACACTTGCGCGGTATCATCACGCGCCGCGACGGCGGAGAGCAAGCCGGCCGGGCCGGGCAGGCGGGTGCCGCCCCCCCGGTTATTGCAGTTTGCCGAGGGCTTCGAGTACCTCGGCTGCGGTGGCGCGGCCGCCGTGGCCCTGGCTCACCTTCGCGTAGCGTACGACGGATTGCCGGTCGATGACGAATGTCGCTGGGTAGGCCGTCTCGAAAGGCGCCTGCCAGCGCAGGCCGTAGGCCGTCGTCAGCGCGAAGTCGGGATCGGCCGCGAGCAGGAAATTGTCGGGTAGCGTCCGGCCTTGCATGAAGTCGGCCATTCGGGCGTCGATTTGCTCGGCCGAAGCCGGATAGACGAACACCACCTTGGCTCCGGCCTTGGCAAACGCCGTGGCTTGCTTGGCGAACTTCGCCATCTGGCCGGCGGACAGCGGGCACTGATAGCCGGTCCAGCCGCGCATCACGACCAGCACCAGGTTCGAATCGGTCGTCAGCGCGCCCAGCGAAATGCTTTGCCCGTCGATCGTGCGGAGGTCAAAGCCCGGCGCTGGGTCGCCGATCACCGGCGGCTCGGCAGCCACGGCCAGGGGTGCAACGAACGACAGCGCCGCGATCAGCGCAAACGCAACACATGTCAAACGCATCGATGGCGACGGCATCCTCAGGGCTCCTCCGGTAGATGGAACGGGTGGCCCATGGCTGCGGCGGCGAGAACCCATGCTCGCGCGCGCCGGGGCACCCGAACCTGACGGTCTGCCCAACTCTACCGCGAAAAACTCACCTTGCGGCCGTGATGGCCTCGCCGGTTTGCCAGGCCTCGCCTTCGCGCCGGATGCGGTGGTAGAGCGTGTCGCGTTCGACCGGTTCGCGCCCGGCCTCGCGGATTAACCGGCACATTTGGTCGACCGAGAGCACCTCGGGCGTCTGGGCGCCGGCGTCGTGATAGATCAATTCGTGACGAACCGTACCATCGATATCGTCGGCACCATAAGCCAGCGCGGCTTGCGCCGTACCGATGCCGAGCATGATCCAGTAGGCCTTGATGTGGTCGATGTTGTCCAACAGCAGCCGGCTGATCGCCATGGTCCGCAAGTCGAGGACGCTCGACGGCTTCTTAATCTGCGACAGCTTCGTGTTTTCCGGGTGGAAGGCCAGGGGAATGAACGTCTGAAAGCCGCCGGTCTCGTCTTGCAGCCCGCGCAGCCGCAGCAGGTGATCGACGCGATGCCGCGGCTCTTCGATGTGACCGTAGAGCATCGTGCAGTTCGAGCGCAGACCCAGCTCGTGCGCAGTGCGGTGGATTTCGATCCAGTCGTCTGCGCCGGCCTTGTGTTCGCAGATCTGGTCGCGCACCTCGGGATCAAAGATCTCGGCCCCGCCACCCGGCAGGCTTCCCAGCCCGGCGGCCCGCAGCTCTTCGAGCACCGAGCGGTAGCTGCCGCCGGTCAGCTCACGGAACCAGTTGATCTCGACCGCGGTCCAGGCCTTGAGGTGCAGGCTCGGATAGGCCTCGTGCAGGATGCGGATGATGTTCAGGTACCAGTCGAACTTCTTCAGGTGATGTAGCCCGCCGACGATGTGCATTTCCGTGCAGCCGGAGGCGACGGCCTCTTGCCCCCGGGCCAGGATCTGCTCGTCGCTCATCACATAGCCGCGATCCGAACGCAGATCGGCGCGAAACGCGCAAAACGTGCAGCGATAGATGCAGACGTTCGTCGGATTCAGGTGGGTGTTGATGTTGTAATAGGCGTAGTTGCCGTTCTTCCGCTCGCGCACCCGGTTGGCCAGCGCGCCGAGATCGTTCAGCGGCACCTCGTTCGAGTAGAGGTAGATTCCATCGTCGGCGCTGAGCCGCTCGCCGGCGGCCACTTTGGCCTCGATCTCTTGAAAGCGTGCGTTTTGAGCGCGAATCATCGCAAGTTCCTTCCGATCGCCCGGTGGGGGCCTTGGTCCGCCGCAACCTCAGAATAGCCGTCGGACGGGGTTCGACAAGGCCGTCGGGGCCGCCCTCTGTGCTGCCCGTGGGGGGAAGTCTCAGGCCCAAAGGTCGACGAGCCCCACGACCAACAGGCCCATGCTCACCCACACGTTCACGTTGAAAAAGGCATCGTTGACCCGGGTCAGGTCGTCGGGTCGCACCAGGCGGTGCTCGTAGACCAGCAGCAGCGCGATCCCGGCGACGCCCAGATAAAACACCGTTCCGAAGGCCGGATACACGCTGGGCAGCGCCAACAGCACGCCCACCATCGCCAGGTGGCAAACCGCCGCCAGCCGCAGTGCTCCGGCCACGCCCAGCCGGGCCGGCACGCTGTGCAGGCCTGCGCGGCGGTCGAACTCGGCATCCTGCGTGGCGTAGATGATGTCGAACCCGGAGACCCAGAGCAGCACGGCCGTGCCCAACACGACCGGCGCCCACGCCAATTCGCCGCGCAGCGCGATCCAGGCGGCGATCGGCGCGAGCATCAGGGCCGCCCCCAGCCAGAAATGCGCGAGGGCCGTGAACCGCTTCGTGAAGCTATAGCCCAGCAAAAACGCCAGCACCGGCACCGACAAATACAGCGGCCAGCGATTCGGCAAGAACAAGAGCGTTGCGGCGACGAAACCCAGGGCCGAGCCCGCGGCAAACACGACGACGCTGCGCAGCGACAGGATGCCGGCCGGCAAATGGCGCATCGCCGTGCGCGGATTGCCTGCATCGAGCTGGCGGTCGGCAATGCGGTTGAACGCCATCGCGGCGCTGCGGGCCAGCGTCATGCACAACAGAATGCCGACGATCTCTTGCCAGCGGATCGAGCGCGGCGGGGTTGCGGCCGCGTTCAAGGCCCAGGCCATGGCCGCCGACAACAGCGCGAAGGGCAGCGCGAACAGTGTATGGCTGAAGCGGATCATCTCCAGCAAATGGCGCAGCCGCGTCCAGGGCGAGGTGTCGATTGCGGTGTTCACTCGTCGGCGCCTCCCCAGCGATGCATCAGCCGCTGCTCGATGCCGAGTTGATCGCAGATGCGCGCGACCAGGAAATCGATCAGGTCGAACACCGACCGCACGCCGTGATACCACCCCGGCATGGCGGGTAGCACGACCGCGCCCACCTCGGTGGCGCGCCGCATGTTGTCGAGATGCACGAGCGACAGCGGCGTCTCGCGCGGCACCAGGATCAGCTTGCGACGTTCTTTGAGCTGCACGTCCGCGGCACGTTGAATCAGATTTTGCGAGGTGCCCGTGGCAATCGCCGCCAGCGTTCCGCCCGAGCAGGGGCAAACAACCATGCCGCCGCCGCGAAACGAGCCGCTGGCGATGGGGGCCATCAGGTTCGTGTAGGCGTGATACACCACGCGCCCCGGCTCGACCCCCGCAGGGCGTTCGACCCAGGGACGGCCTTGCGCGTCGCGCCCGTCGGCGGGGCGCGGATTCCCGGTCATCCCCAACCGGGCCGGATCGATCCGCAGTAGCGCCGGATCGAAGTGCCCCAGATCGACGTCGATTTCCAGCTCCTGACGCAGCACCGCGCGACCGGCCGGGCTGATCGACAAATGCACGTCGTGTCCCGAGGCCAACAGCACGTCGAGCAGCCGCACGGCATAGGCCGCGCCGCTGCCGCCGGTGATCGCCAGGATGACTTGTCGATTCATCGCGCTCACCGAGTGCCGAGATACAGCGTGGCGATGCCCAGCGTCAGGGGGTGATGGACAACCTGGCTCAAGCCTGCGGCCCGCATCCGTTCGAGCAGCGCCTCGCCCGAGGGAAACTCGCCTACGCTCTCAGGCAGGTAGCGATACGCCTCGTGCGAGTTGCTGGCCAGCAGTTGCCCGATCCGTGGCAGCACATTGCGAAAATACCAGCCGTAGAGCGCGCGGAACGGCTGGATCGACGGCTGGGAAAACTCGAGCACGGCCACCTTGCCACCGGGCCGGCAAACCCGCGCCATCTCGCGCAGCCCCTGGTCGGTGTCGGTCACGTTGCGCAGCCCGAAGGCCACGGTGACGATGCCGAACGTGGCGTCAGGGAAGGGGAGGTGCTGGGCATCGGCCTCGACGAAGGTCAGCCGCCCGTTGGTGCCGGCCCGTTGCCCCTTTTCGCGCCCGATCACGAGCATTTCGTGGCAAAAGTCGGCCCCGACGATCGGCGTGTCGGCCGTGGTGGCGCGGTAGAAGGCCAGCGCCAGGTCGCCGGTGCCCGTGCACAGGTCGAGCACGGGTCCTGCCTGGTTGCTCAAGGCGCGCGTCGTCCGCCAGCGCCAATAGCGATCCGTATTGAGCGACAGCAAATGGTTGAGCAGATCATAGCGCGAGGCGATCTGACCAAACATCTGCCGGACGCGCTGGCCCGACTTGTCGACCGGCATCCGCAGCCATCCTCCCGGGCATGCAGCCTGGAAATAGCGTAACCTACCGCGGCGGCGTCACTTCGACCATGGGGCAGGCGCCGCAGAGCCGTGGGAGACAAACTCGGCAAGCCCCAGCTCGCGCAGCCGCTCGGCCAGCGCTCCGTGCGATGCGGCCGGTGGTTGCGTGCGAGGCCCCCGACGGCCTGACCGCTCGCTCGGCAGCTTCCGCGTGGCGTCGATCGCCAGTCGTTGTGCAACGATTTTCTCGGCCCCCCCCGCCTCGGCCTGCGGCAGCCGCCGCGGCCAAGCATGGACATCGTAGGCGGGATCGACCTGGTTGCCCACCGCGTGCCAGAGCGCTGCCGGATTGTCACAGGGCACATCGGCGTCGACCGCCATCAACACGGCCACCTCGGCCAACGGTTCCCACGCGGCGGCCGCGTGCAGGGCTTGCCACCCCTGCGCTGGATGTTGCTTGTCGACGGCGACGACCACCAACCGCTCGAACCCGGCCCAACAGGGGAGCAACAGATCGGCCACAGCCCCGGTGCGCGTGCGCAGGACCTCGAGCCGTGCCGCCGACATGAACGCTTGCATCGCCGACCGCTCGTCGGGGGGTGGCCCGGGCAGCATCGCCGGGACCATCGGCTGTGTGCGATGGGTGAGCGCCGTCACATGTAGCACAGGCACCGGGCAACTGGCATACGGCACACCGTCGGGCGCGACGATCGGCGGGACCTGGCGCGGCGCTTCGTCGGGGTCGAGGTAGCCTTCGATTACCAGCTCGGCATCGCCGGGCAGCTCCAAGGCATGCGTGCGCGCCGGCGTAAGCTCGAGGGGAACTCCGCGAATCAAGGCCGCCCAGCGCCAGGGATCGATCTCGTCGACCCAGCCCGCCGCCGCCAACGCATGTGCCGGATCGCCTCCGAGGACGATGGCCACGGGCAACCGCGGCCCTCGACCGCGCTGCTCGGTCAGATGCAATCCCACACCGCGCGTGGGACTCCACCAGCCTGCCAATTCGCGCGGACCGGCGACGGCCAGGTCGGCCAGCTCAACGGCCACTTGTCCGGTTGCCGGACTCGATGAGACGACCAGCGCGCCGTGGATCGCAGGCGCGGCCTCGACGCCGCGGCGCAAGAACGGCCAGATCGTCAGGTCGACGTCGGTGCCCAATCGTGCGACCTGCTGGCAGGGCGCCTGGCGCGTCTGCCGCGGCGCCAGGTGCTCACGCGGCGCGCTGAGACCTTGGCGAACTCGTTCGCTGAGCGCGGCTCGGTCTGGCACGCCGAGCGCCGCGGCGATGCGCGGTTCGGTGGCCAGCACGTTTGCCGCGACGGGCCACTTCGAGCCGGCGACCGCGTCGAAGACCAGGGCCGGTCCTCCGGACGCGATCATGTGGGCCATGAGCGCCGCGACCTCCCCTGGGCCGTCGACTGGCTGCGTCACCCGAACCAGTTGCCGCTGGCCGGCAAGCTGTTCGAGAAAATCGTTCAGACGCGCGACGGGCATGGCCGGAGGTCACCAGAGAATCGGTTCGCCGGGCCCGGGCAGCCAGGGTCCGGCCGAGAGCGTATCATGCCGCACATGTCGCGCGATATCTACGTCCACCTATTGCCCTCGCTCGTCACTCCGCAGGCTCTCGCAGGCGATGCCGTTGTGGTGATCGACGTGCTCCGGGCCACGACCACGATGCTGGGTGCCTTGGCCGGCGGAGCGACCGAGATCATCCCTTGCCTGACGATCGACGATGCCCGCGCGGCGGCAGCGTCTCGCGGCGGCAACGTCCTGCTGGGTGGCGAGCGCGGCGGAGTGCGCATCGACGGTTTCGATCTCGGCAATTCACCCGCCGAGTATTCCCCCGAACGCGTCGGCGGACGGAACGTCGTGTTTACGACCACCAACGGCACTCGGGCACTGCTGGCGGCATCGCGTGCGCGAACCGTCCTGTTGGGCGCCTTCACCAACCGGTCCGCGGTGGTCGAGCATTTGCGCCACGAACCGGTCGTGCATTTGCTCTGCGCGGGCACCGACGGGCATGTGACGGCGGAAGACACCTTGTTGGCGGGCGCCCTGGCCACGGGCTGGATCGAGCACGCGCCCCTGGTCCGGCTGAACGACGAGGCCCAGTTGGCCGCCGCCGCATGGAGCGATGCGCTGCGGCGGGGGACGCCACTTGAGGAGCTGCTGCGCCGATCGCGGGGCGGGCTAAACCTGCTCGAGCTCGGCTACGACGACGACCTAACCGCTTGCGCGGCGGTCGACGCCGTCGGCCTGTTGGCCGAATTCGACGCGACGACCGGTACCGTTCGACGTTACACTCGTGGCCTGTCCAGTTCGCAGGGCCCCCAGGCGGAGATTTCGCAGTCATGATTCTCGATACGCTCGAAGGCGCGCAGCGCTATTTGCCACTGCTGCCGGGGCTCGACCAGGCCCTGGCCTATTTGCGCATCAATGCCAAGCCGAGCCTGGCCGAGGGCCGCCACGAGATCGACGGCGACGCCATGTTCGCCGTGGTCTCGAAATACCAGACCCGCGACCCCGGGGTGGTCGATCCCGAGTCGCATCGCAAGTACGTCGACGTGCAATTCATCATCTCGGGTCGGGAAAAGATTCTTTGGACCCCGACCACGGAGGCGGCCGAAGTGCGCGTCGCCTACGACGAAAAGCGCGACATCATGTTCTACGGTCAGAATGCCCGGTCGCGAGGCTTCGAGCTGGCCGCCGGTCACGTGGCGATCTTCTTTCCCACCGATGCCCATCAGCCGGGCTGTACGCTCGAAGCGTCCGAACCGGTTCACAAGGCGGTCGTCAAGGTCCGATTGCCGCAATCGGCGTCGGCCTAGCGTGCGCCGCCGTAACCGCGGTTGCCCGAGTTTGCCCGAGCGCGTACCATGCGGGCGACCGGACCCGCTTGCCATGCTTATCAGGTCTTCACGTGCGTCCCGAGCCTGCCGATTCACCGGCCAAGCCGCTTCGTTTCACCGAGCAGTTCGAGCTGTTCTTCGAACTGGCTGCGCGGATCGTGCGCGAAGTTGAGGCCGACGGCGCCTTGCTGCTCCTCGAAGGTCGGGTCGATTGGCCGCGCTTGCGGAAATTGAGCGAACGCCACCTGGCCGGGGTCAAGCTGGTAGTCGCCGCGACGTCGCCCGATCACTTGGAAGGGCACGAAGAAGCCCCGCTGGCGCGCGTGCTGATCGACATGCCCGACGCCCCGGTATACGACAAGCTGAGCCAGGCCCTGCTGGAGTGCGTGGCCGACGACCTGCTCGCCCCGGGGGCGAAGGTGCTGGCGCTCTACGGCGGCTTCGAGCCCGGCGCGATCGATTCGATGAGCGTGATCGCGCTCGACGACCGCTTGGGCCGTTTGACCGTCCGCGATTTGCGCCGTCTCGAAACGAGCGTGCCGCTCGAGACGCTGCAAACGGTGGTCAATCTGGCGCTGGAAATCGGCCATGAAGGGCGCGAAGGCAAGCCGGTCGGCACGTTATTCGTCGTCGGCGACACGCGCAAGGTGCTGTCGCGCAGCCGCGCGGCCGGTTTCGATCCGGTCAAGGGTTACAGCCGCAAGGATCGCAATCTGAAAAGCGCCCGCGTGCGCGAAGGGATCAAGGAGATTGCCCAGATGGACGGGGCCATCGTCGTGGCCCCCGACGGCACTGTCGAGGCGGCTTCACGCTACCTCGATGCGCCGGCCACGAACATCACGCTCTCCAAGGGGCTGGGAGCCCGGCATTGGGCTGCCGCGGCCATTACCCGGGCCACCAAGGCCGTGGCCGTGGCCGTCAGCGAATCGAGCGGTACGGTGCGGATCTTTCAGGACGGCGAAGTCGTCCTGCGGATCGAGCCGTTCCGCCGCCCGATGAAGTGGAAAGATTTCGAGTACGAGCCGCCGGTGGGCGAATAGGCCTCGCCCCGCGCGGTCGCCGGGCGCCGGGTCTATTGCCAACCGCGCGGGCGGGTAAGCTTCAGGTCGACGACGAACCGCGCGTGCGGCATCTCGGTGCGCACGATCTCGGCCGGCACGACGCTCAGCTCGCTGCCCGTCTGCCCGGCCCAACTTTCGCGGAACAGCACCTCGCCGGGTCGTTCTCCGACCGTGCGTTTCAAGCCATAAACATGCGACACTAGCGCCGCGATGCGCCCCGGTTCGCCTGTTGTGCCGTGCAGCTCGATGCGCTGTAGCTGATGGCCGCGGTCGAAGTAGTAAGTCAGCGATCCGGCCACGTCGCTCGGCTGCGTGCCGCTGACGAGCGTCACGCGATAGCCTTGCAGATCGAGGTCGGCCAACTGGGTCGAGACCCTGGCCCAGCGCCGCATGACCCATTGCGGCGTGATGCCGAACTGCAGGGCTTCTTCAAGCGGGACAAGCTCGGGCCGTGGCAGTTGCCCGTCGGCACTCGGCGACTGGCTCGCGGCCAGATACTGCTGTGCTGCACTCAGCACGTTGTCGCCCGCGCTCGATGCGCTGACGAGCCCCTCGAGCGGCTTCAGTAGATCGCCCGATTCGTAATACAGGTAAGGCCCCGCCACCGCAGTGGCAGCGACCACGGGCAAGAGCAGGCGACGGCTGAGCACGGTATCTCCTGTTCCGAGCGACGGAGCCGGCCGGCAACTGCAGGCCTCATCGAATGAGTATCGGCCGGAGTTGCCGTAAGAATGTCGCACGACGCGAGGTTCTCTTCGCAACTTGCCCAGCCGACACTTCCGCGTGAATCGCGCGACGGCCTACCACCAACCGAATCGCCGACCGATTTCGTAGGCGACCCCGATCAGGGCGGCAACCGCCACCAACGTCAGGCCATAGCCGTCGCGTGTGGGCTCCCCGCTTGGGACCGAAGACGACGTTTGCGCCGATTGCGCGGGAGCGAAGTAGCCCAGGGCCAGTTCGGCCGGTGAGATGCCCAGCAGCGCGGCCGCATACTCTTCGTCGGTGTAATAAGCCTCGCGCTCGCGATGCCAGGAAATCCCGAGCGTTTGCAGCATGTGTTCCACGCGTTCGCGCGGGAAGGACCGCCGCTGATGGGCCAGGTAGGCTAGGAACTGATCGTCTTGCAAGGCGTCGACCAGGTTGGCAAAACGCCCGACGAGATGCCCCGGATTGTGGGCCAGGGCCTTTTGCCGGCAATATTCGGCCACGCTGTCCAAGTCCAGCTCTTGGGCCGTGGCGGCCGCCAGCACCAGCACCTTGTCGCGCACCAGCAGCCGGCGGCGTTGCTCGGCGGCCCGCGCCAGGTGCAGGTACAGTCCGAGCAGATCGCAGTTGGCCGTAGACATGACCTCGGCAGCGTCCCGACGGGCGGAAGAACGGCTTGAGCGGGCCGCAGAGGTGATGATACTCATTTTCGCGCCCCGCGTTGCGCGGGTAGCGTGTTGCCGCTTCGAGCTGTTGGCGTAACCGATGACCGAAATGGCCACGATCGATGATTACCGCTGGCTCGTCAGCGGCGCGGCCCAGCCATGGCTCGATCGGACCAGCGCCAGCGTCCCGGGCGACCTGCTGCGCCAGGCGGCCGGGCTGCGCCGCGAATTGTCGGCCTCGCGGGCCCATCTGATCCTCGAGACTTGCGAGTTGCGGCGGCGGGCCCGGGACAAGTTTGCCCGCGCCGCCGACATGTTCTTCACACGTCGCGGCCTGGAACAGTCGACCGACCAAGGGGTGGCCGCGCACAAGGCCTCTCGTTTCGCGGGCCGCACGTCGGTGGTCGACCTCGCCTGTGGAATTGGAGGCGATCTGACCGCGCTGGCCCATCAGGGAGCCGTCCTGGGGATCGATTCGGACCAGGTCGTGGCCCTGCTCGCCGGGGCGAACCTGGCGAGCTGTCCCCAGGCTCGCGTTGCCTGCCGCGACGCAGCCGCCGGCGATTTGGCCGAGGCCGGGGCCTGGCATGTCGATCCTGACCGCCGCACCGGTGGCCGACGCTCACTCCGCGCCGAACTGCACAGCCCCAGCGCTGGCCAGATCGATGCCTGGCGGGCCCAGGTGCCGCATGCGGCTGTCAAGCTCGCGCCCGGGGCGACACCCCCCGAGCCTTGGGCCCGCGAGGCCGAATGCGAGTGGATCTCGCGCGGCGGCGAATGCCGGCAGCTCGTCGCCTGGTTTGGCGACTTGGCGCAGCACGCGGGCCGGCGCGCCGCCACGGTGTTGGGCGCCACCGCGCGCACGCTCGTCGGCGATCCGGATCAACCGGTTGCTACCGCAGCTGGTCTCGGCGAGTTTGTCTTCGACCCCGATCCGGCCGTGTTGGCTGCGCACCTGCTCGGAACCCTGGCGGCCGAGCACGCGCTCGAGGCAATCGACGCGAGCGCGGCCTACCTGACGGGCAATCGGGCGGTGCTGGACCCGGCCTTGTCCACGTTTCGCGTCGTCGACGTGCTGCCGCTGGAGACCCGGCGGCTGAAATCGTACGTGCGTGAGCATGGGATCGGGGTTCTGGAGATCAAGAAACGGGGCGTCGAAGTCGAGCCCGAGTTGCTGCGGCGGCAATTGCGCCTCGAAGGGGATTCCGCGGCGACGCTGCTGCTCGCTCGGCAGGCGGGGCGGCAGGTCGCCGTCGTCGCGCAGCGGATCGTCCCGGCGGAGCCGTCCCCGGCAGCCGCGGCTCGGTGTTTGCGGTTAGACTAGAGCGGTCCGTGGCGACGGCGGAGACTCTGGCTTGCGCAATCTGGCACTCTTGATCCTGGCCATCGCCGGCTGTGGCGCTTGCGTATCGCCGGCGCCGGCCGAGATGCTGATCTTGCTCCGCGAAGAGAGCAACCAACTGCGCTTCTGGTCAAATCTGCTGGCAGGCCATCACAACATCGTCGAGCTGCCGGTCCGCGACCGTTCGGCCTCGGCGCAGATCCTCGTCGAGCCCGGCGAGGGGCCGCTACGGCTCGTGCGGCAATTCCGCGTCGAATCCTGGGACGAAGTCGCCGGTCCGCGGGGTCCCTTGCAGACCGGCTTTGCCGTCGAACTCGAACCCACGCGAGTGGCCGATCGTTACCGGCTGCGTTTCGAGGTGCGGCGTGCCCGCGACGGCCGGGTCGTCCAGGAACATTTCGTCCTCCGGCGCGGCATCGGCATGTTCTATCTCTCGAAGGGCGAGTCGGGCGACGGCGCCACCGAACAAACGATTGCCCGCGCCAAGTCGCTGGTCGAAATGATGCTCGAATATCCGCAGGTCTATCGCGACCTGGAACAAGCCGCGCAAGAATGCTCGCTGCCGGGCTTGCAGTTCGTCCCCGAGACGCGCTACAGCCCGACGGTGATCGAAGCGGTGATGGGCGAGCCGATCGAGTTGACCGGCCCGGCGGTGCCCGATGCGTGGCCGCAGTGGGTGGCTGCACTCGATGCCGACGAATACGCCGAGCGGCGTGCGGCGCTCGACGCGCTCATCGCGGCCGGTCCCGACGTGGCGCGGTACCTGCGATCGCTGCCCGCCGAAGATCTATCGCCCGAGCAGCGCGCGCAGATCGCCTACGTGCTCAAGAGCCACACGATCGAGTTGCCCGCGGCGCCGCAGCCGCTGGCACCCGAGGACTTGCGCGACTTGCAAGAGTCCCCGCCCGACGAGTGGCTGGCCCGGGTGCTGATGTCGTCGGACCGACGCGTGCGCTCGTGGGCCACGGGACGTCTTGCGCGGCGCGGCATCGCGGTGCCGGCCTTGGAGCCGGAGGCCGACTTTGCGGAACGGAAGCGCGTCTCCGATCTGGTCCGCCAGCACCTTTCCGGCCAGAGCGAATAAGCGCTCGCCATTTCTCTCACGGATCACCGATGCTCATCTTCGACGCCCATCTTGACCTGTCGATGAACGCCTTGCAGTGGAACCGCGACCTGACGGCGACGGTCGCGGAGATCCGCCGCCGCGAGCAGGGGCAGTCCGACAAACCCGACCGTGGCCGGGGCACCGTGGCGCTGCCCGACATGCGCCGCGGTGGCGTGGGTCTGTGCGTCGCCACGCTGATTGCCCGTTATGTGAAGCCGACCAACGGCTTGCCCGGTTGCAACAGCCCCGAGATTGCCTGGGCCACGACCCAGGGGCAGTTGGCCTGGTACCGCGCCATGGAAGAGGCCGGACAGATGGCGGCCATCGTCGACCGCGCGTCGCTCGATCGACAGGTTGCCCGCTGGTTCGAGGCCGCGGCGCCGGGCGTTGCGCCCGAGCTGCGCGAGCGGCTACCGATCGGCTATGTACTCAGCCTTGAAGGGGCCGACTCGATCCTCACGCCGGCACACTTGGAGCGCGCTTTTGCCGCCGGTCTGCGGGCCATCGGGCCGGCGCACTACGGGCCCGGCACCTACGCACAGGGGACGCACGCCACCGGTGGTTTGGGGCCGCGCGGCCGCGAGTTGTTGGCCGAGATCGAACGCCTGGGCATGATTCTCGACGCGACCCATTTGTGCGACGACAGCTTCGCCGAGGCCCTGGCGTGCTACTCGGGCCGCGTCTGGGCCAGCCATTCGAATTGCCGCGCTTTGGTCCCTCACGAGCGCCAGTTCACCGACGAGCAATTGCGGCTGCTGATCGAGCGCGGCGCGGTGATCGGCGCGGCGCTGGATGCGTGGATGTTGGTGCCCGACTGGCAGCGCGGCCGCACGACGCCCCAGGAAACCGGCGTCTCTTTGCGGCACATGGTCGATCACATCGACCATGTGTGCCAGTTGGCCGGCAATGCGCGGCACGCGGCCATCGGTACCGATCTGGATGGCGGTTTCGGCCGCGAGCAAGCGCCGATCGATCTCGACACGATTGCCGACCTGCAGACGGTGCCAGGGCTACTGGCCGCGCGGGGCTATACGAGCGCCGATGTCGCCGCGATCATGCACGGCAACTGGATTCGTTTCCTGCGCGAGAGCTGGAATTGACGATTAGCGCCGCGTGTTGTTGAGCTTCCGGCTCGCCGTGCGGTCGCCGATCGCGCCCTTCGAGTCGCTCGTGCCGCCCACGACCAGCCCGGGGGGCAGGCCCGGACCAATCGGCCGGCGCGCGGCCGGCTTGCGCGGCCCGCCGGCGGCGCGGTTTTCCGTGCCGGGCGCCGCTTGCTCGGCGTCGAGCAATTCCTCGCTGAACCGGGTGATGTAGCGCAGCGAGCTGCCTTCGCCGGCATAGCCGACGACGCTCTTGTCGAGGTCGATCTGCTGGCCGACGATGCGGCCCGCCGCGATGTCGAACTGCACCGTGCCGGCCGATTCGCGCTGGATCAATTGCGCCTCGATGGCCGGGTCGTGAATCGGCGTCAGGATCTCGGTGGCGATCTCGATTCGGGCGACGTCGCCGGTGACCTCGGCCAGGGTGAACCGCTGCCGGGTCTTGATCGACTTCAATTCGCCCGTCTTGAGCGTGACCTCGATGTCGTAGGGTCGCGACCAGGTGTGACCCACGGCAACCGCCTCGTCGGGCAGCGGGATCGTGATCTGGCCGGTCTGATTGTTGGGCTGCGAGCGTTTGTCTTCGCGGCGCAGGATAGCGCCGCGGTTGTCGACCGTGAAGATGGTGAGCGTGACGCCGACGTTGGCGGCCACCTGCTCGAAACCGGACGGCGGCTGCTTGTCGGTCTGGCTGTTGTAGTACACGTCTTGGCGGCCAGCGAGTTTCTGCCGCATTTCGACGCTTTCGACCAGGTGCTCGAACGTGGCGTTACCGTTTTCTTCGACCGAGATCACGCGCCAGGCCTTGATCGAACCGCTGATTGTTTCGGCGGTTTGGGTGGTCCCGCCGACCGTGGTCCGGATCTCGGCGCGATGCTCGACCTGCCAGCGCAGCACCTGGCCCGGTTGGAACTTGTAACGCAGCGTATACGTTGGCGCCGAGGCGTCGGCGACAGGCGCTGCATCGTTGGCCTCTGCACGCGCAGTGCAAGGCGCCAGGGATATCGCTACGCCGGCGAACACAGCCCAGAACGTGCGCATCGAACTCGCATCCTTTCGAGTAACCGCGTGCAGCGCGACTGCCTGTCGCGCCGGCCGGGCCACGGGCAACCCGGCTAACTGCCCGGATGAAGCTGTCCACTCCAACCGAGTTTTTCGCGGAGCGTCTTGTAGTAACTGTGGCCGGGCACTTCGATCAACTGAAAGGTCGTCGAGGCACGCCAGATCGACACGCGATCGCCGGCCTGCAAGTTGCCCAGCACCTGTCCGTCGACGACCACGTCCGTACCAGGGTTCGGCTGGTTCACGACCAGCTCGAAACATCGCTCGGCCGCGTCGACCACGGGCCGATTGGTCAGCGTGTGCGGGCTGATGGGCGAGACGACGAACGCCTGCAAATCTTTCCGCAGGATCGGGCCGCCGGCCGAGAGGCTATGCGCCGTCGAGCCAACCGGCGTGCTGACAATCAGGCCGTCGCAACTGTAGGTAGTGACTAATTCGGCGTCAACGTAGAAATCGACTTCGAGCATCGCGAACGGCGGACCGGCGTGCACCACGACTTCGTTCAAGCCCAAGGAATGTGCCAGCACACGTTCGCCGCGGCGGTGTTCGCAGTGGAACATCAGGTGATCGACGATCCGTGTTTGACCTGCTGTCAATGCTGGCAGCACGACCGGCAGCTCGGCAGGCCGCAGGTCGGCCAGGAAGCCCAGGCGGCCCAGGTTGATTCCCAGGATCGGCCGCTGGTGTTCGCCCAGCTTGCGCACGGCGCGGAGAATCGAACCGTCGCCGCCCAACACGATCACCAACTCGGCGTCGTAATCGGCCGGATCGATCGCGAAGGTGAGGTCCCAGGCCACGATCTGGCAATGGCTCTCGATCTGCGATCGCAGCTCGCTGGCCGCGGCAGCCACGAGCGGACGCTCGCCCGAGCCGAGCACGATGGTTCGCGGGGGACCGGGTGCGGTGAACTTGCGCACCGCAGAAGAACTGGTGGCCATGGGGCTGATCCTAGGCGGCAACCCGCCTGCCTACAAGCAGCCTGCCCCCAAGCACAACTGCGCCCTGGCCGCACCAGCGCACGCGTCGCGTCAGCTCACACGCCTTTGGGTTGCCGCGGAACAGCCGCTGTAGGTGACCGCCAATTCGCGCAAGGTGCGCGCCAGCCCGGCCGCGTCGAGGCCGAGGTCGGCCAGCAGTTCGTTCCGCTCGCCGTGCTCGATGAACCGATCGGGAATTCCCAGGCGACGCACGCGGCTGGCGTCCAGCCCGGCGTCGGCCGCCGCCTCGAGCACAGCCGAGCCAAAGCCGCCGGGCAGCGACGATTCTTCCACCGTCACCACAAACGGCGATCGCTCGATGGCCCGTAAGATCTCGGCCGTGTCGAGCGGTTTGACGAAGCGGGCATTGATCAGCCCCAGCTCCAGGCCTTCCTTGCGCAGACTTTCGATCGCCTTGAGGCACGTTCCCAAGAGCGTTCCGGCCACGATCACCGTGCCGTCGTTTCCGGTGCGAATCACCTCGGAACGGCCCAGCTCGATCGGCGCCACCTCGCGGGCCACGGTCTCGACCCCGGCCTTTGGATAGCGGATCGCGCAGGGGCTCGGCGACGCCAGGGCAAAATCGAGCATCGCCGGCAGATCGGCCTCGTCCCCGGGGGCCATCACGACCAGGTTCGGGAACACACGCAGATACCCCAGGTCGAAGCAGCCATGATGCGTCGGCCCGTCCGGACCGGTCAGCCCTGCGCGGTCGAGCATCAAGGTGACCGGCAGATTTTGCAATGCGACTTCCTGGAAGATCTGGTCGTAGCTGCGTTGCAGGAAGGTGCTGTAGATGTCGACGATCGGTCGCAGGCCAGCCTTGGCCTGGCCCGCGGCAAACGCCACGGCGTGTGACTCGCAGATGCCGGTGTCGAAAAAGCGATCGGGAAAGGCGTCGCGCACCGGCTCGAGCTTGTTGCCCTGGCACATGGCCGCCGTCATCACGGTCACCCGCGGGTTGCGCTCCATCTGGGCAAAGATCGCCTCCGAGGCCACGTCGGTATAAGCCCGCGACGAGCTTTTCTTGATCGCGATCACGCAGCCGTCTTCGTGTTCGAAGGGCGCCGGCGTGTGGAAGAACACCGGGTCCTCGGCGGCCGGCTGAAAGCCGTGGCCTTTTTCGGTGACCACGTGCAGCAGCACGGGGCCCTCGACGTCTTTGACCATCTGCAGATACTTGCGCAACTGCGCGAGGTTGTGGCCGTCGACCGGCCCGATGTAGCGAATGCCCAACTCTTCGAACAGCATGCCGCCGGTCAGGCCGGCCTTGATCGAGTCCTTGACGTGCAGGAGCCACTTCTCGACCTCGTCGCCCAGCATCGGCATGCGGTGCAAGAACTTCTGCACCTCGGTCTTCAGGCCCGTGTAGCGCGGGTCCATTCGCGTGCGGTCGAGGTATTGGGCCAGCGCCCCGACGCGCGGACAGATCGACATCTTGTTGTCGTTGAGCACCACCAGCATCCGCTTTTTGAGGAAGCCGGCGTTGTTGAGGGCCTCGAACACGATGCCCGACGGCAAGGCGCCATCGCCGATCACGGCCACGGCATGGCGGTCGCCCTCACCGGGAATCAGGTCGTCGCCCGACTTGAGCCCCAGCACGGTCGATACGCTGCAGCCGGCATGGCCGGTCATGAACAGGTCGTAGTCGCTTTCGTGCGGGTTGGGATAGCCCATCAGCCCGCCCTTGCAGCGCATCGTGCCGAACTCGTGAAACCGCCCGGTGATCATCTTATGCGGATATATCTGGTGCCCGGTGTCCCAGATCAGGCGGTCGCGACGAAAGTCGAACGTGGTGTGCAGCGCCAGGCACAGCTCGATCACGCCGAGATTGGAAGCGAAGTGCGCCGTGCGCGTCGAAACGAGATTGCACAGGGCCTCGCGCATTTCCTGCGCCAGCTTTTCCAGCTCGACCAGTGAGAGTGCCTGGAGATCCTGCGGCGAGTCGATCTGCGACAACAGCGACTTCATCTATCGGTCCCTTTCGACGACGTACCGGGCCAACTCCTCGAGCAGCGATCCGGCCGCGCCCAAGGGCTCAAGGGCCCGCGCGGCATCAGCCACCAGCGCCTGGGCGCGGCGGCGGCTCTCCTCGATCCCCAGCAACCCCGGATAGGTCAGCTTACCCTGCTCGGCGTCTTTGCGCACGCGCTTGCCGATCTTCGCCTCGTCGCCGGCGACGTCGAGCAGATCGTCGGCAATCTGAAACGCGATCCCCACCGCCCGACCATACGCGGCCAGTGCCGCGAGTTGTTCGCTGCTGGCACCGGCCACGAGCCCCCCCAATTTCAAGGAAACTGCCAGCATGGCCCCCGTTTTTCGGGCGTGAATCCGCTCCAACTGTTCGAGACTGCCGGCTTGAAACGCGCCGTCGATATCGTCGGCCTGGCCCCCGACCATGCCGCTGGCGCCGGCGGCGCCGCCCAGCTCGGCGCAGCAGCGTGCGGCAACTTCGGCCGGCCTCACCTCGCCGGCCACGATCTCGAAGGCCCGGGTCAACAAGGCGTCGCCCGCCAGGATCGCCATAGCCTCGCCGAACACGCGGTGGTTAGTCGGCCGACCGCGCCGCAAGTCGTCGTCGTCCATGGCCGGCAGATCGTCGTGGACCAGCGAATACGCATGAATCATTTCAACCGCGCAGGCCACGGGCATCGCCGCGGCTTCGCTCCCACCACAGGCCTCGGCCGCCAGCAGCGCCAACAGGGCTCGCAGCCGTTTGCCGCCTCCTAAGGCGGCGTATTGCATGGCTTCTGCCAGTCGCGGCGGCCAGGTTTCGACGCCGGCCTGCGAGATGGCCGCGACCGCATCGCCTTGTAGGTAGCGGACGAGCGCGGATTCGATCCGCGCCCGGGCAGCCACGGCATATTCGCCCAGGGCCTGCGTGGTACCCACCATCGAATCGAGCCGCCTAAGGTCTTATGGTTCCCCCACATGGGCGCACGCGCCGGGGGAGATTCTAAAACAACCCCTCGGCGTCGTCCACTTCCGGGCTGTCGCTCGATGATCGCAACACCCTTCCGCCAGACGACTTGGGCTCGTCTGCGGGCTTTGGTGCGGACCGGCGCCGGCTGCGGCGGGACCCTTTGGCCTCAAGGTCGGCCGAGGCCTCGTCGTCAAATGGCGCCGTTTCCGGCCCCGTGGCCGGATCGAACCCGGTCAGCAACTCGATGCGCCGCTCGGCCCGTTCCAGCAGGCCGTAGCATTGCCGTAGGAGGGCCACGCCCTGTTCGTAACGCGCCAGGGCCGTCGACAGCCCGATTTGGCCGTCCTCGAGGTCATGGACGATGCGCTCCAGGTTGGCCAGCGCCTCCTCGAAGTTCGTCTCGGGTTGATCGTCGGGGGCAGCGGGGGTTTCGTCGCTCAAGCAAGCTTCCTTCACGGCTCATCGACTCACGCCAACACGAGTTTACGCTTCGCCCGACGAGGGTTCGACCCCCGGCTCGATCGACTCGACGCGACTCGTGGCCTGGCCACGGGCAAACCGGGTCACGAGCGTGTCGCCGGTCTGAAGCTCCGCCGCGGAGCGCACCACCGTGCGCTCGCCTGAAGAGTTCTCCAGCAGGGTCACGCTGTACCCGCGCCCCAGGACGGCCACCGGGCTGAGCGATTCGAGCCGCGCGGCGACGGTTTCGATGCGGCGGCGGGTGTCGCGCGTGCGATGCGTGGCGGCCCGCGCCGCGCGCGCAGCCAGCTCGTCGACGCGCCGCGCCAGATCATGCACGCGGTCCAAAGGCCGGCGCAGCGTGCGGTGCGCCGCCAGCGCGTCGAGCCGGGCCCGCGCCGAAACCGCTCGGCTACGCAGTGCCGCGACGAGGCGCCGGCTGCGTTGGGCCAAGACTTCGCGCAGCTCGGCGGCCGAAGGCACGACACGCTCGGCCGCTTCGCTCGGGGTCAAGGCTCGCACGTCGGCCACGAGGTCGGCCAGCGTCACGTCGATTTCGTGGCCGATCGCCGACACGACGGGAATCCGCGACGCATGGATCGCCCTGACGACGTGTTCTTCGTTAAACGCCCAAAGATCCTCGAGGCTCCCTCCGCCGCGCGTGACGACGAGCACCTCCGGCGGCTGCGGCAGACAGTTGGCCAATTGAATGGCCCGGGCCACTTCGAGCCCCGCGCCGTCGCCCTGCACGCGGACCGGAAAAATCAGCACGTCCGCGCCGCGCCAACGACGCTTGAGCACCTCGAGAAAATCGCGCACGGCCGCACCGCTGGGGCTGGTGACGACGCCGATGGTCCGCGGAAACCGGGGTAGGGAGCGCTTATGCGCCGGGTCGAACAGCCCCTCGGCCGCCAGCCGGGCTCGCAACTGCCGCAGCGCCAGCTCCAGCGCCCCGATGCCTTGCGGCTCGATCTGCTCGATCACCAGTTGATACGTGCCGCGCGGGGCATAGACGTCGAGATGCCCGAAGCACACCACTTCCAGACCGTCGTGCAGGTCGAACCGCACGCGGTTGGCAGTGCCGCGCCAGATCACGGCGCGGATTTGTGCTTCGTCATCCTTGAGCGTCAGGTAGCAATGGCCCGACTGGGGCCGCGAAAGGTTGGAGATTTCGCCCGCGACCCACACGGCCGGAAACGCCGTCTCAAGCAGGTCCTTCAACCGCAGCGTCAGCTCGGCCACGCTCCAGATGGATGGCTGCTGGGCTTCGGCCGCCGGCGCCGCCGGCAGCTCGGGTTCGTCGGGAAACAGCTCGCGCTGGGCCATGGCAAACCAAGGGGGGGCGTGAGCCTGTGTGCCAGTTATCGCTGGATGCCGTATTCGTCGAGCTTGCGGTACAGCGTGGCCCGACCGATCCCCAACAGCTTGGCGGACTCGGGCACGTTGCCCGAAGTGCGGCGCAGGGCCTCGTCGATCAACCGCCGTTCCCAGTAATCGAAGCGGAGCGTCTCGAGCTCGCCGCCGCCGGCGTCGCGCAGGCCCAGGTCGGAGACCTCGATTTCATGGCCCACGGCCAACACGACGGCGCTGTCCATCACGTTGCGCAGTTGCCGCACGTTGCCCGGCCAGTGGTAGGACAGCAGCCGCTGCCGGGCGTCGTCCGAAAGCTTCAATTCGGGCCGGCCGTGTTGGCGCCGGAAGTGATCGAGGAAGTGATCGATCAGCGCGGCGATATCTTCGCCGCGTTGCCGCAGTGGAGGGACATTCAACTCGAACACGCTCAAACGATAGAACAGATCGGCGCGGAACTGCTTGTCTCGCACGTAGGTTTGCAGGTCCTGATTGGTCGCGGCAATGACGCGGACGTCGACCTTGATCTCTTGCGTCGCTCCGACGGGCAGGAATGGATGCCCTTCGAGAATGCGCAGCAGCTTCGCCTGCCCTGGCAGGGTCAATTCGCCGATCTCGTCGAGGAACAACGTGCCCAGGTCGGCCTGCTGGAAGTATCCGGCATGGTCGCGATCGGCGCCCGTGAAGGCGCCTGCCCTGTGACCGAACAATTGGCTTTCCATCAAGTCGTGCGGAATCGCCGCACAATTGACCGAGAGCATCGGACGGTCGGCCCGGGGACTCGCGAGGTGTACGGCCCGGGCCACGAGCTCTTTACCGACGCCGCTTTCGCCGCGGATCAGCACGCAACCGCTCGTCGCGGCGACTCGCTGGATTCGGGCCTTGAGCTCGCGCATAGGAGCGCTCGAACCGACGATTTCGTCCGACGAGGCCGATTTTTCCTGCAACCGGCTCAGGCTCGTTTGCAGGTTCTCGGTGTGGCGGGCCCGCACCAGGGCCACGGCCGTGATATTGGCGAGCGAAATGGCAAAGTCGAATTGCGATTGTCGAAATCGCCCTCGTTCCAGATAGGCATGCACCGCGCCCAGGACCTCGCCTTGGCTCAACAGGGGCACGCACAACGCGTCGGCATAGTGTTGCAATTGGGCCGAGCGTTCCCGGGACTGCTGGTTCGCGATCCACACGGCATGGCCTTCCTGCGAGACCAGCCGGGTCAGCGCCTGGCTGAGCGGGATCTGCTCCTGGCCCGCGGCGGGGATCGTGAGCTTGGGACGTAGTTCGCCTTGTTCATCGATCCACAGGAACCCGACGACCGAGGCCCGCGTGTGGTCGCGCAGCAGCTCCAGGCTGAACCGCACAACCTCCATCGGGTCGGAACAGCCCAGCAGCTTGATGCTGAGCTGATAGAGCAGCAGCAGGTCATGGGCCTGACCTGTATCGCCGATCGCCGCCAGGGCATGCGCGGCCGTGCCGCCCGCGTCCATGACCGTGTCGCGGACGACCTCTTGCAGCAATTCGCTGTTCGAGAAGGCGACCGTCGGCGGGTCGGTGCAGTGATGGAACGAGAATTCAGTCGCCCCGACGCGCAGATAGTTGCCGTCGGCCAGCGCGGCTTCGTCGATCTTGGCGTCGTTGACGAAAGTCCCGTTGCGGCTGTCCTGGTCTTTGACCCACCAGCGTCCGTCGTGCCGGGAAACGATGGCGTGGACCCGGGAACTCAGCGGGTCGGCCACGGTGATCGTGCAATCGTCGCCGCGGCCGATCGTCGTCTGACCTCGGGGATCGAGCAAGAAGCTCATCCCGGCGCGGCTGCCGACCTTCATGGTGAGATAGACGTATTCGGCAGACGGCACGGACAACGGACAACCCTCACGCGGTAAGAGACGGCGCAGACCGCCGTCCCTGCAATATACCCCGGCCGGTCGGCGGCGCAGACGTCTATTTGCGGGCCTCGGCCGGCCTGGCGCTGCGTCGCGAGGCGACACCTGCGGCCTGGCCGGTGCGCGGGTTTTTGGCCGCGCCCACTCCCCTGGAAGATCGCGTCGCGGCGTTATCCGCGTCGGTCTATTTGCCGACCGATCGATTGAGCCATTCGCGGTGGGTACGTCGGATGACGATTGGCGCGCTCGCGCTCTTGGTCTGCGCCTTCTTGGGGATGCGGACCGATCGGGGCGTGGCCACGGCCAAGACTTCGCGGCATTTCAGCCCGGCGACAAACACCAATGCGAAGCCCGCCGACGATCGGAGCATGGGTGGTCGCGATCCCGAAGTCGCGGCCGCGGGCCGCGAAGCGCCGGTCGCCGGCAAGTCGAAAACACCGCCTCGGGCCCAATCGCTGCTCGCCAGGCATGTGCCCCCGTTGGCCGAGAGACGCGCGAAGTCGATGAGCCGCTTCAAGCAAATCGCGATCGCCTGGCATCTCTGGCACGATGAGCACAAGCATTTTCCCGTTCAGGCCAACTACGACGCCGACGGCAAGCCACTGTTGAACTGGCGCGTCCACATCTTGCTGAACCTGGACCAAAAGGACCTCTATCAGCGGTTCAAGCTTGATGAGCCCTGGGACAGCCCACACAACCTGCAATTGCTCGATCTGATTCCCGCCGAGTGTCAAGCATCGACCGACCAGCAGCCCGCGAGCACGAATACGACCGTGGTTTCGACTGTGGGCGAGGCGTTCGTCTTGTTCGGCCGCGAGGGTCGCGGCGTGAGGGATTTCACCGATGGCAACAGCAAATCGATCCTGCTGATCGAAACGAGAACGAACATTCCCTGGACCAAGCCGGAAGACCTGGTCATCGATTGTGCCAAGCCCCGGGCCAGGATCGAAGGGCTCCATCCAGGCCTGTTCATCTCGGCCTTTGGCGATGGATCGGTCCAGGCAATCTCCGATACGGTGAGCGACGAACGGTTGCTCAAACCGCTCACGATCAACGTGGGCAAGGTGATCGACCCGGAAATGTAGTCCACGTCTGCGCTGGCGCGAGCAGTTTGCCGTGCGTGACCGTCCGACTACGATGTCCTCGTGAAACCGAGCAACTCTCAGCCCGCTGCCTTGCTGGTCATCGGCCACGGCACCCGCGAAGCGGCCGGCGTGGCCGAGTTTGCAGCGCTGGTCGAGCAAATCTCCGTCGCCCGCCCGGGCTGGATCGTCGAGCCCGGCTTTCTGGAATTCGCCGAACCGTCGATTGCAGCGGCCGTCGATCGGGCCGTCGAGCGCGGCGCCAAACGCCTGCTGGCCCTGCCGCTGGTGCTGTTCGCGGCCGGACATGCAAAACGTGACATACCCGAGGCCCTGAAGCTCGCCGCGGCAGAGCACCCGGGCCTGGAGATCGTGCAGCGGCAGCACTTGGGCTGCCACCCGCGGCTGCTGGAGCTGTCGGCCGTGCGGTTCGAGCAGGCCATGTGCGACGCACCCCGCGGTGTGGCCGAAACGCTGGTGTTGTTCGTGGGCCGGGGCAGCCACGATCCAGAGGCCAACGCCGAGATGGCTCAATTTGCCCGGCTTCGCCACGAGCGCACTCCGACGGCCCGGTACGCGTTGGCCTTTACGGCCATGGCCGAACCAAGAGTGGATACGGCGCTGGAGAGCGTGGCCCGACTGGGTTTTCCCCAAGTGATCGTCCAGCCGCATTTGCTGTTTCAGGGACAACTGCTGTCGCGGCTCGCCGCGCAGGTTGCCCAGGCAAGCCAGCAGTTCCCCGCGATACACTGGCGGCTAGCCACCCATCTGGGGCCCGACCAACTTTTGGCAATGGCGGCACTGGAAATTGCCGATGCATGTCGCGAAGATTTGCCGGTTGCAGAGAATTTGTCGTCGGCCGAGTCGCCGCGGGTGTAACCAAATCGCCGCTGGGTTGCCATTGGGCCGAGGCCGAGTAAACGCTTGTCGAATCAGAACTTCCACGGCAGGGCTTGCGTAAGTGGTAACGTCGACCTGCTCGCATGCGGCGGCAGTAGCAGCATCGCTACAACGCCGGCTTGATCTTGCCACGCTGCGCGAAACTGTATAGCATGCGGTTAAGTCTTTGAAATGTAAGCACTTAGTGCTCATCCTTTCGTACCCACCTCTCGGGGGTGTCAATGCACCGCTCTCCTCGCTCTCACGGGTTCTTGACGGTCGTCTCCGCGGTTCTTGGTCTGGCAGTCTTTGCGGGGACGCTGGCCCCGTTGGCTTGGGCCGATCTTACGGTTCCCAGTTCGACCGACCGGCGAATCACGATCTCGGTGACCAACATGCTGGGACGCGATCACGTCTCGCAGCGGCGGTTGGACGACGAAATGAGCGAGCGGTTTTTGAAGACGTTTCTCGAGGCGCTCGACCCGCAGAAGCTGTACTTCTACCAGTCGGACATCGACACGTTTAACCAGAGCAAGACGCAGCTCGACGATCTGATCATCAAGGGCGACGTCAATTTTGCCTACCTGGTGTTCAATACGTTCCTCGCGCGGATCGACGAGCGTGTGAAGACGGCCCTGGAGCTGCTCAACGAGCCTCACGATTTCACGGTGGATGAAGAAATCGTCACCGATCCCGAACAGCTCAGTTACGTGAAGGATCAGGCCGAGGCGCGCGAACGCTGGCGCAAGCGGGTCAAGTACGATCTGCTGGTGCTCAAGGCCCGGGACGTGCTGGAGAAGGAAAAGGAGCAAAAGGCCGGCCGTAACGGCCAGCCTTTGGTGCCGTTGGCCGAGGCGGGCAAGTCGGGCGGCGTGTCGCCCGTCGAAAAGTTGACGCGGCGCTACAAGAGCCTGGCCCGGCGGATGCACCAGATCGACTCCAGCGAACTGTTGGAGATGTACCTGACCGCGTTGACGACTTCGTACGATCCACATACGTCGTACATGTCGCCCGACACGCTGGAGAACTTCGAGATTCAGATGCGCCTGCAGTTGGCCGGCATTGGGGCCGCGCTGCAATCGGAAGACGGCGACACGATCGTCAGCAAGTTGATTCCCGACGGGCCTGCGGCTCGCGACGGTCACCTGAAGAAGAAGGACCACGTCGTCGGCGTCGGGCAGGGCCCCGACGGTGAGATCGTCGATGTGATCGATATGAAGCTGTCCGACGTGGTCGACCTGATCCGCGGCAAGGAAGGAACCGTGGTGCGGCTCAAGGTGGTCCGCGCCGGCGAAGAGCAGCCGCTGGTGATTCCGATCACCCGGGCCAAGGTCGAGTTGAACGACAGCGCCGCTCAAGGCAGCGTTTTCGAAGCCGGGCGACGGCCCGACGGCCGACCCTACAAGGTTGGCGTGATCGACCTTCCGAGCTTCTACATGGACATGAACGGCGCGCGGCTCGGTAAACCCGATTTCCGCAGCACGAGCCGTGACGTTGGCCGGATTCTCGAAGGTTTCCGCGCCCAGGGCGTCGAAGCCTTGATCCTCGATCTGCGCAAAAACGGCGGTGGCGCCCTGGAAGAAGCGATCAAGCTGACCGGCATGTTCATCGACCGCGGACCGGTCGTGCAGGTGAAAAACGCCTTCGGCGAGGTCGAGTCGTACCAGGACCGCGACCGCGGTACGGCCTGGGACGGGCCGCTCGTCGTGCTGATCAGCAAGTTCTCGGCCAGTGCCAGCGAGATTTTCGCCGGCGCGATCCAGGACTATGGTCGGGGACTCGTCGTCGGCGATTCATCGACGCACGGCAAGGGCTCGGTCCAAAGCCTGAAGGACATCTCGTGGGAGTTGTTCCGCGGCCAGCAATCGGCGCTCGGCGCGCTGAAGATCACCATGCAGCAGTTCTATCGCCCCAGCGGCGACAGCACTCAAAACCGTGGCGTCGTGTCCGACGTCGAACTGCCGGCACTCAGCAGCCATCTGCCGGTCGGCGAGTCGGACCTGCCCTATGCGTTGCCGTTCGACAAGGTCGACAAGGCCGCCTTCGAACAATTGCACATGGCCGATCCCGACCTCGTCAAGCAGCTCAAGGGCCTCTCGGGCCAGCGCACGCAACAGTCGAAGGAGTTTCAGCGCGAGGAGCACAAGATCGAGCGCTACCTGGCCCAGAAGGAGCGCAAGGCCGTGACGCTCAACGAGGAGAAGTTTCTCGCCGAGCGCAAGGAGTTCAACGCCGAAGAGGCCGAAGAGGACCAACTCGAAGCGGCTGAGAACCCCGATAGCACCACGATCAAACGCGACTACTATCTCGACGAGGCCATGGCGATCACTTGCGACTACGTCCGCCTGCGTTTCGACGGGCGGATCGTCGACAAGGGTGTGTCAGCACGCTAACGAGGTGCGTCAGCACGCTAACGGCCGTATGGGGTGTGCGAGCCGTCAGGCCATCGCCCCCGCATCATCGATGCTCGCCGGCGCGCGGGCGATAAACTCCAGCTCGATGGGTTCATTGCCAGAAGCGGTGGCCGCCAGTTTGCCGTCGATGCGCGCCGCAAAGGGCCAGGCCGCGCCCACTTTCCAGCGCGCATCGGGCCCTGCGGTTTGTTCGACCTCAATCTCGGGGTTGTGGGCCAGCGGCGGGCAAAAGGCCAGGTGGAACTGCACAGTTCGTTGGCCCGGCTCGGGCCAGGCGCGCAGTGTGCCCGCGATTTGCTCGCAACCGGTCGCGTCGATCGAACGCGCCAGCTCTTGAAGCATGCGGCCAGGAGACTCCGCGTAGGGGGGCGCGTCGAACACGAGCCCGGGCAGTGCAGCGTTCCGGCCGCGCCGCCGCACAATCGTGGCTAGTTCCGCGCGGCCGACGGCGAGCAGCGTCACGGCGACGGGCAGCAGGGCCGCCAGCGAGATCGCGCGAACCGAGCCACCGGCGGTCCCCAGCGTGGTGGTCACGACGACGGCCAGCAATGACACGGAAGCCAACAGGGCCGCGCCGACGCCCCGGGAGCATCTTGGAGTCCGGCGCACCAGCTCGTCGGCGATCAAGATTGCGCCGCAGGCGACGCAAGCCACGAGCAGGAGCGGAACCGATCCGATCGGCCGCTCGAAATGCCCCAGCGCCGCGCGGACCATGATCCACGCGGCCAGCCACCCGAGCAGTGCCGTCAACAGCACGGCCCCGAGATTCCAGGGCGCCACGGCCGGCTGCCGCGATCGCGTGCCTGCTCGACTGGCCATCCGTGGCTCCTTGCCTGCAAGCGTCACGCGCCCGGGGAAAATCGCTGCGCTGCGTGGACTTCGCGGCAGGTCAGCGGGCTGCCGTCGCCGTGCCCCGCGCGGCGGCCGCCAGCTCGTCCTTGCGGTTCGTTTGTTCCCAGGTGAACTGCTTTTCCGAACGGCCAAAGTGGCCGCCGGCCGCCGTCAGCCGGTAGATCGGCCGGCGCAGGTCGAGGTACTTGATGATGCCGGCCGGAGTGAGCGGAAAGATCTCGGTGACCAGTTCGCAAATGCGCTGATCGTCGATCTTGCCGGTCCCCTGAGTGTCGACATGCACGCTGACCGGCGCCGAAACGCCGATCGCATAGGCCAACTGCACCTCGCAGCGATCGGCCAGGCCAGCCGCCACGACGTTCTTCGCCACGTGCCGGGCCATGTAAGCGGCGCTGCGATCGACCTTGGTGGGGTCCTTGCCGCTGAAGGCACCGCCGCCGTGACGGCCCCAGCCGCCGTACGTGTCGACGATGATCTTACGCCCGGTGAGACCGCAATCGCCGTGCGGACCGCCGACGACGAATCGCCCCGTGGGATTGATGTGATACTTGATCTCGCCCTGGACGAGCTGCGGCGGCAGGCACGGCTTGACGACCTTGTCGATCACGAACCGGCGAATCTCGTCGTTCGAAACGTCGGGCGAGTGTTGCGTCGACACGACCACCGTGTCGATCCGCACGGCCCGATGGCCATCGTATTCGACCGTCACCTGGCTCTTGCTGTCGGGGCGGAGCCAATTGACTTCGCCCTTCTTGCGGGCCTCGGTCAGCCGGTTGATGATGCGGTGCGACAGGGCGATCGGCAGCGGCATCAGCTCGGGCGTGTCGTTGCAGGCATAGCCGAACATCAGGCCCTGGTCGCCGGCGCCGATGTCCTTGCCGTGCGACGAGTCTTCGTCGACGCCCATCGCGATGTCGGGGCTCTGCCCGTCGATCGACAGCATCACGGCGCAGGTGTCGGCGCAGATGCCCATCTGGTCGTCGGTGTATCCCACCTCGCGGATCACGTCGCGGACGATCTGCCGGTAATCGACGTGGGCCTTGGTGGTGATTTCGCCGGCCACGATGGCCACGCCGGTGGTGACCATCGTCTCGCAGGCCACTCGGCTATAGGGGTCGGCAGCCAACAGGGCGTCGAGCACGCCGTCGGATATCTGGTCGGCCAGCTTGTCTGGGTGACCCATGCTGACCGATTCGCTGGTGAACAAGAACTTGCCCGATGCCACGGCGATTGCCTCCTGGCGGCGCGCGGGTACAAAACTCGAGGAGTACGTCGGCGACCGCGTTGACGACCGACCCCTGGTGCCCCGAACCGAACCGGGATTATAGAAATGCCCGGGTCGAACGGGCAAGGAGCGCGTGCTGTCGCCGGAGGCGGCTTTCTACGCCGCGCGACGAGGTTTCGCGGCGGCCCCGGCGGGGAACAGCTGGCCCAAGAGGTCGACCGTACTGCGCGTCGCACCCGCCTGGGCGACGACAAAGCGCTGGGCGCGCTGGCCCAGGGCCGTGGCCCAAGACGGGTCGTCGAGCGCGCGGCGGACGAAAGCGGCAAGCTGGCGCTCGTCTTGCACCACCCGGGCCGCGTCGGCGGCCAGGAGTTGGGCCACGATGTCGCGAAAGTTGCGGGTGTTGGGCCCGAAGCAGACGGCCGCGCCGTAACCGGCCGGCTCGATCATGTTCTGGCCGCCCCGTTGCCCCAGGCTCCCGCCGACAAAGGCGATGTGAGCCGTACCCCACCAGGCCGCCAGTTCGCCGATGGCGTCGACCAGGAGAATCCGCGCCGCTGCGCCCGGCGAGCTGCCGGGCATCAACCGCGTCCGCCGCTGCCAGGTCAGGCCGTTGGCGTCGAGCAGCCGGGCCACCTCGTCGAACCGCTCCGGGTGCCGGGGGACGAGAACCATGCGCAGTCGCGGGTAAATTGCCGTCAATTCGGCAAAGACCCGCAGGGCAATCTCTTCCTCGGGCGCCTGGGTGCTGCCGGCCAGGAACACGCGATCGTCCGGAGTGATTCCGGCTAGCTCGGCCAGGGCCTGCGTTTGCGGATTGGCCCGATCGGTTCGCGCGCCGTCGAACTTGATCGACCCGGTGCGATACAGACGCACGGCCGGCGCGCCCAATTGCAGGAACCGCTCGGCATACTCTTCGTTCTGGGCGGCGATCAGGTCGATGTGCCGCAACACCCGGGCCACGAGCGGTCGGACGCGCCGATAGCCGCGAAAACTCCGCTCGCTCAAGCGACCGTTGATGATGGCGACCCGTGCGCCGTGGCGCCGTGCGGCGTCGATCAGGTTGGGCCATAGCTCCAGCTCGGTCAGCACCAGCAGATCGGGCCGCACCTGAGCCATTGCCCGACGCGTTGCCCAGGTGAAATCCAAGGGGCTGTAAAACACCGGCAAGTCGGCGTATTTCTTGCGGGCCAGCTCGTACCCGGTGGCCGTCGTCGTGCTGATCGCGTGCTGCCAGTCGGGAAATTGCCGGCGGTACTCGGCCAGCACGGGCGCCAACTGATTCACCTCGCCGACACTGACGGCATGCCACCAGACGCGTGGTGCCGCGCCTGCGACGCGGGGCGCTGCGCCCCAGCAGCGCGCGGACAATCCCTGGCGATACTTGCCCAGCCGCACGGCACGCCATGCGAGGAGCGGCGCCGCCGCCACCAGCAGCAACAAGTAGACCAGGTTGAGCAGGTAGGGCACGCGGGGAGTCCTTTCCCGGGGCTGCCTGTGTCTGACAGGTCGCGAGCGATTCGCCGCGCGTGCGTCAGACGGTGGGCCGCTTGTTCATGCAGCAGTTCTTGAATTTCTTGCCGCTGCCGCAAGGGCAGGGGGCATTGCGCGGCGTGCGATCTTCGCGATTGCGAATCGGCTCGCTCTTGGCCGCCGTCTGCGACGAGTCGATCGCGGACTGCTGCTGCTTGCCGATCTCGCCGGCCGTCGAGGGGGCCTCTTCGTGCACGGCGCTGGTCTCGTTCCAGACCGAGCGGACGAAGCCTTCGTCGAGCTGCTCCATGCGGAAGATCAGGTCGGTCACCTGTTCGCCGACCGAGTTCCACATCTGTTGGTAGATCTGCATGCCTTCGCGCTTGTATTCGACCTTCGGATCGACTTGGGCGAAACCGCGGAGGCCGATCGACTGTCGCAAGCGGTCCATCGACAGCAGGTGATCTTTCCAGGCGGCGTCGAGAATGCTCAACACCAGCGACCGCTCGAGCCGCCGCATCTCGGGCCGGAACCGGTCTTCGACCATGTTCGACAGCCGGGACGCCAACTGTTCGCGATTCAAGCGCGCCAGCTCGTCGGCGGCGACGTCGAACCCCAGCTGTTCCTTGATCCAGGACGCAAGCTGATCGGCGGCGCCACGGCCCGCGGCCAGCGCCAAGGTGCGCGTCGCGTCGTCCGTCGAGAACAGTTGGTCGACCTGCGCCTGGGCCTCGGCCTGGACCGTTTCGCCACGGTCGAGATGAGCGCGGCTGCGGACAATCAATTGCTCGGCCGTCTCGTGGCGATCCTTGTTGCGCAGCTCGTCGAGCGACAGGGCCGCGTCGAAGCGCCGCTGTGCCCAGTCGACGATCTTCTCGCGATCGAGCCGGGGCGTGCCGTTTTCGGTCACCGTGAAGCGGGCCAGGCTGGCCAGCACGGGAAACTCGGCTTCTTTTTCGGCATATGCGGCCGCCGCGCGCTGCCGGGCCAGTTCGATGAACGGCTTGGCGTCCAAATGGCGGACCTCGTCGACTTCGAGCTTCAGCCCGAACTTCAACTGCAGCCATCCACACGCGGTGCGGACGCCATAGTCCTCGGCCAGGTAGCGTTGGCCCTCGCTCAGGTCGACCTCTTGAATCGACGCTTGCCCCTGTTCGATCAGGGCCTCGGCCAGGTCGTCGCGGCCGACTTTCTTGAGGTCGCGGTCGCGCAGGTTCAGCCGCCAACGGGCGTTGGCGGCCTTGGCCAGCGCTTCCCAGTTCCATTCGGCCGAGTCTTCTTCGGCCGGCAAGTTCTCATCGATCAGTTCGTGCACCTGGGTCTCGACCTGGCGCTCGGCCTGGTCCTTGGCCAGTTGCTGGGCCGCGTCGAAATCGGTGCCACGGAAATCGCGCGGCTCGAACTCGACGCCCAACAGGTTGCCGGCCCAGCGGGCAAACGTGGCAGCGCCGTAATCCTTGTCGAGGAACTCGCCCAGTTGCCCGGCGATCGACTGATTGATCATGTCGAGGATCGCGGCCTTGACGCTGGCGCCGTCGAGAATCCGCTGGCGATAGTGGTAGACGCGCTTGCGCTGCTCGTCCATCACTTCGTCGTATTCGAGCAGGTTTTTGCGGACCTCGAAGTTGCGTTCCTCGACCTTCTTCTGCGCGCCCTCGATCCGCCGGCTCACCAGGCGGCTTTCGATCGCCTCGCCTTCTTGCATGCCCATGCGGGTGAGCATGTTCTTGGCCCATTCGCCGCCGAAGATTCGCATCAGGTCGTCTTCGAGCGAGAGGAAGAACCGGCTGCTGCCGGGATCGCCCTGGCGGCCGCAACGCCCGCGCAACTGCAGGTCGATGCGTCGGGCTTCGTGCCGTTCGGTGCCGATCACGTGCAACCCGCCCAGCTTGGCCACCTCGCGGCCGACCTGTTTGGTCTGTTCGCGGTTCTCGATCTCGGCGATCAGCGCCTCCCACTCCTCGCGCGGCACGTCGAGCCGCGTGGGATACTTGTCCTGCAACTGGGCCCAGGCCATCGTCTCGGAGTTGCCGCCGAGGATGATGTCGGTACCGCGGCCGGCCATGTTCGTGGCGATCGTCACGGCCGACTTCCGCCCGGCCTGGGCGATGATCTCGGCCTCGCGCTGGTGATGCTTGGCATTCAACACGCTGTGATCGATGCCCCGCTGGGCCAGCATTTCCGAGAGCCGTTCGCTCTTCTCGATCGACACCGTGCCGACGAGGATCGGCCGCCCGCGGCGACGGACCTCTTTGACCTTGTCCCGGGCGATCGTCTGGGGCTGCTTCGACTCGCGGTCGACGATTTCGACCTGTTGGTCGTTTTCCTGCTGGAGCTGGCCGGCGATGAAGGTGCCGTCGCGCTGCTCGACGCTGTCGAACTTGTGCAACAGCTCGATCTCGTCGACGATCGCCTTGAACTTGTCCCTCTCGGTCAGGTAGATCACGTCGGGGTGATTGATCCGCGTGAGCGACCGGTTGGTCGGAATGGCGATCACATCCAGCTTGTAGATCTTCCAGAACTCGGTGGCCTCGGTCATGGCCGTACCGGTCATGCCGCAGATTTTCTTGTAGAGCTTGAAGAAGTTTTGCAGCGTGATCGTGGCCAGCGTCTGGTTTTCTTCCTTGATCCGTACGCCCTCCTTGGCCTCGACGGCCTGGTGCAGGCCATCGCTCCAGTTGCGGCCCGGCATCAGGCGGCCGGTGAACTCGTCGACGATCACCACCTCGCCCTGCTGGACGACGTAGTTGACGTCGCGGCGGTAGAGGTGATGCGCCTTGAGCGAGTTATCGATCAGGTGCGGCCATTCCATGTTGCCGGCCGTGTAGAAACTCTCGACGCCGGCCAGCTTCTCCGCGGCCCTAACCCCATCTTCCGTCAGGTGGGCCGTGTGCTCTTTCTCCTTGACCTCGAAGTGCGCGTCGCGCTTCAGTTGCCGGGCGATCTTGTCGGCCTTCTGGTATTTCGAGACGTCGTCGTGCGCGGGGCCCGAGATGATCAGCGGCGTCCGCGCCTCGTCGACCAGAATGTTGTCGACTTCGTCGATGATCGCGTAGTTCAAAGGCCCCTGGCACTGTTGCATTTCCTTGGGGTAGCGGTCGTCTCCGCGGGCCGCCAGGCGCATGTTGTCGCGCAGGTAGTCGAAGCCGAACTCGTTGTTCGTGCCGTAGGTGATGTCGCAAGCGTAGGACTTCTGCCGCTCCATGCCGCCCATGCCGCCTTGGATCGCGCCGACGGAGAGCCCCAGCCGCATGTGCAACGGTCCCATCCACTCCATGTCGCGGCGGGCCAGGTAGTCGTTGACGGTCACCACGTGGACGCCGCGGCCTTCGAGCGCATTGAGATAGGCCGGCAGCGTGGCAACCAGCGTCTTGCCTTCGCCCGTCACCATTTCGGCGATCGCGCCCGAGTGGAGCACCATGCCGCCCATGAGCTGGACGTCGTAGTGGCGCATCCCGAGAAACCGCCGCCCGCCCTCGCGGCACACGGCAAAGGCCTCGACGAGCAGATCGTCGAGCGTTTCGCCGGCACGGAGCCGTTCGCGGAAAATCCGCGTCTGGTCCCGTAGCTCCTCCTCGGTCATTGCCTGGTATTTCGACTCCAATGCATTGATGGCCGCCACTTTGGGCTGCAGCCGCTTGACGAATCGGGCATTGGCCGAGCCGAACAGCGAAGTGATGCCGCGCTCAATCCCCCGAGCGACCCCGCCAAAGAGACCGCTGGTAGCGTCCCAGACAAATTCCAAAGCTTCGTTAGCCATAGCCGACACAACCCTGTGTGCGCAAGCGGCGCCGGTGCGCAAGTGACTGAAAAATGCCAGCCGGCAAGATGCCGTAACTGCCTACGAGTCAAAACGTTCCGGCGGCGCGTAGATTCCGGCGCGTACTGTATTCGCTTTATTACGGGGGGTCAATAAGGTTTGTTCGCCTCGTCGCCGGGCCAGAATTGCCCTAAAGCACTCGCTCTCGTAAGGTTGCGCCGAAACGGACGGCTCCTTGTCCAACCGCGGGAACGGTTCGCGCGGCCGTCGGACACCTCCGGCTTGCCAGCTCGACGCCGGTAGTGAGAATCACCATCGCAGGGTCGTTTGCCCCCAAGTTCCGACGCCTCCCCCTCAGCTATCGCGGTAATCACGCTTGGCCCATCAGCCGATCTCCATCGACATTCGCGGACAGCTCCTGTTCCTGGGCACCGGCACCTCGATGGGGGTGCCCGTGATCGGTTGCGGCTGCCCGACCTGCACGAGCACCGACCCTCGCAACACGCGCACGCGCTGCGGGCTCGTACTCGGCCTGCCCGAGGGCAATCTGCTGATCGACACCCCACCCGAGCTGCGAATGCAGCTGGTCCGCGAAAAGATTGGCCTGATCCACGCCACGCTGTTTACGCACTCGCATGCCGATCACCTGTTCGGCTTGGACGATCTGCGGCTGTTCCCCTATTACCTGGGGCACCGCATGCCGCTCTATTGCGAGGACTGGGTCGAGGCGCGGATCCGCAAATCGTTCGACTATGCGTTCGAACACGAGGCCGATTCGTTTCACCACGGCGGCATTCCGCAGTTGGCCTTCGTGCGCATCGACCTGGCGCCGTTCGACGTTCTGGGCCAGCGGGTCGTGCCGATCCGGCTGCGCCATGGCCGAGGCGAGGTGTTGGGTTTCCGCTTCGGCGACGTGGCCTATTGCACCGACACCAATGAAATCCCCGCGGAAAGCTGGGACAAGCTCCAGGGGCTCGACGTGCTGATCCTCGATGCCCTGCGCAAACGCCCGCACCCGACCCATTTCACGCTCGAAGAAGCCGTTGCCGCGGCCGAGCGGATCGGCGCGCGGCGGACCATCTTCACCCACATGTCGCACGAGCTGGAGCACGCGGCCACTTCGGCCGAGTTGCTGCCGGGAATGGAACTGGCCTACGACGGGATGCGCGTCCCCTTGAGCGGCACCTAAGCGCCGCGCGGGAGGCCGAGCCATGCATCCAGCGCCGCCGAAAGAAGATCATCGCGGCGCGTTGTTCGTGCTCGTGCTCGTGGCGCTGGTTCTCTTGAGTCTTCCCTTGGCGCGCCGTGGTGCGGATATTCAAGGCACTTCCGAGGCTCCTTCGCCCGCTGCTCGCTGAGCGCTTGCCATGTTGCTTTCCGTGATTCGCAGCGTTGTCGCCATCGTGCTCGCCTTGGCCGTTGCCTTCGGGCTGGTCATCGCGGTTGAGTACATCGGCACGATCTTGCATCCGCTTCCTGCTGGCTTTGACCCGAACGACGCCGAGGCTTGCCGTGCCTATGCCGCGCGACTGCCCACCAGCGCTCTGGTCGTGGCGGTCGTCGGTTGGGCGTTGGCCGTGGGTGGCAGCTCGTGGATTGCCACGCGCCTGGGTGCGGCACGACACCCGGCGCACGGCATCGCGATCGGCCTGCTACTGTTTGCCGCGGCGTTGGCCAATATGGCGATGGTGCCGTACCCCTTCTGGTTCCGCGCGGTCAACACGGTGCTGTTGCCCCTGTGCCTGATTCTGGGGGCCCGCTGGGCGCGGCGACTGGCGGCGCCGCCCGTCGCCGCATAGGCGTTCCGCCGTCCGTCTGACCTATATTTGTTGATTCCAGCTATTCTGCTTCGTGTTGCTGGCTTCCGTGGTTGAAACAAGGTTTCCTGCTTCGCATGGCGCGTGATCCTCTCGAGCTCCGAACCCTGCTGCGCCGCTTTGGGCAGGAACATCTGCTGGCCTTCTGGGCGCAGCTCGAGCCCGATCGGCAGGAACGGCTGGCGGCACAGATCGCGGCGATCGATTTCGCACAATTAGCCGAGCTGCGGCACGATCTGCCCGGCGGCGAGACCTGGGCCGAAGCGGCCCAGCGTGCCGTGGGGCCGCCTGCGATCCGGCTCGAAGGGCCCATGCCGTTTCCCTCGGAACTGGCGCGGCAGCGTGGCCGTGAATTGCTCGCGGCTGGCAAAGTCGGCGTGGTGCTCGTGGCCGGAGGGCAGGGGACCCGACTCGGTTTCGATCAGCCCAAGGGCATGTACCCGATAGGCCCCGTCTCGCAGGCTTCGCTGTTTCAGATCTTGCTCGAGGGGGTCGGGGCCGTCACGAGTCGCTATGGCGCCGTGGTCCCGCTGTACCTGATGACCAGCCCGGCGACGCATGCGGACACGCTGGCCTTCCTTGCGGCCCACGACAATTTCGGCCTTGCCGACGCGGACGTGCAGGTGGTTTGCCAGGGAACCATGCCGGCCGTCGATGCGGCGACAGGTCAGGTGCTGCTCGCGGCGCCGGACGAACTGGCCCTCAGCCCGGACGGCCACGGGGGCCTGGTCGCGGCGCTGGCCGCCAGCGGTGCGCTGGCCGACCTGCAGCGGCGCGGGATCACCCAACTGTTCTACATGCAGGTCGACAATCCGCTCGTCGCGGTTTGCGATCCGGAGTTTCTGGGCAATCACCTGCTCTCCGAATCCGAGATGTCGACCCAAGTGGTGCGCAAAACCGATCCCCTGGAGCGCGTCGGCAACCTGGTGCAGATCGATGGGCAGGTGCGGATCATCGAGTACAGCGATCTGCCCGACGAGGTCGCCGCCCGCCGCCGCCCCGATGGCAACCTGGAGCTCTGGGCCGGCAATATCGCCGTGCACGCGATCGACGTCGCGTTCCTGGCCCGCGCCGCGGCCGATCCGAGCACCTTGCCTTTTCACCGGGCACTCAAACGCGTGCCGTTCGTCGATCCGCGGGGGCGCACAGTCGAGCCGGCGGCGCCGAACGCGATCAAGTACGAGCGCTTCATCTTCGACTTGCTGCCGGCGGCGCGGCGCACGCTGGCCGTCGAGGTCGATCCGCAGACGCGATTTGCCCCGCTCAAAAATGGTCCCGACGAGCGCCGCGACACGCCGGCCACGGTCCGTGCCCAGATGATCTCGCTGCACACGGCCTGGCTCCGGGCCGCCGGTGCGATGGTCGATCCCGGGGTGGCCGTCGAGATCAGCCCGCGATTGGCCCTCGATGCCGACCAATTGCGGTCGGTGTTGCCGCCGGGACTGCGGGTGACGGCGCCGCGATATTTCTGCTAGAACGGCGACCGCGAATTATGTGCGGTCGGGCTCGCTTCCGGCGCTCTGGTGGCCGAGGACCTTGGGGGAATCCGTGGCGATGCTACATGCCGTGATCATGGCCGGTGGCGCCGGCACTCGATTCTGGCCCGAGAGCCGTGCCGCGCTCCCGAAGCAACTGCTCGATCTGCTCGGCGGGCGGACGATGATCCAGGCCACCTTCGATCGCCTGGCGGGCCTGGTGCCGCGCGAGCGCGTGTCGATCATTACGGCCGATGTGCTCGTCGATGCGGTGGCCGCGCAGTTACCGCAATTGCCTGCCGGGGCCGTGGTCGGCGAACCGTGCAAGCGCGACACAGCCCCCTGCATCGGCCTGGCGGCCCACCTGGTCAGCCGCGACGATCCCGATGCGGTGATGGCCGTGCTGCCCGCAGATCATGTCATCGGCCCGACCGAAAAATTCCAAGCAGCCATGCGTCATGCGGTCGCGCTGGTCGAAGAGTCGCCCGGCCGGATTGTCACGTTCGGCATCCGTCCCACGTACCCGGCCGAGTCGTTTGGTTACATCGAGCGTGCCGAGCCCTTGGCCGCAAGCGGTATTCCGAGCTATCGCGTAGCCCGCTTCCGCGAAAAACCCCGGGCCGAGGTCGCGGCCGAATACGTCGCCACCGGGCGGTTCTACTGGAACTCGGGCATCTTCGTCTGGCGTGCTGCCACGATCCTGGCGGCCCTGGCCGAACATCAACCCCAGATGGCGGCTCACCTGGAGACGATTGCCTCGGCGTTCGGGCGCGACGACTTTGCCGAGGTGTTCGCCGCCGAGTTTGCCGCGATCCGCGGGGTGTCGATCGACTATGCCGTGATGGAGCACGCCCGCGACGTGGCCGTGGTCGAAGCCCCCTACGAATGGGACGACGTCGGCAGTTGGCAGGCGCTGGCCCGATTGCGCGGCGCCGACGCCGAAGGGAACACGGTCTCGGCTCGGCACGTAGGGCTCGACACCCACGGGTGCATCATCCGCGGCACGCCCGATCACCTGGTTGCAACGTTGGGGATCGACGACTGTATTATTGTGCAAACCCCCGACGCGACCCTCGTGGCCCATCGCAGCCGCGAAGAATCGCTGCGCGAGCTGGTCAAGCTGATCCAGCATCGCGGTTGGGGCCAGCACCTGTAATTCTCCGTTTCCGCCTTGCATCTGCCCCAGGCAACCCGGCTCCTCGTGCCCGACGCCGCTCCGCCGAATTCACCGCCCGGCCGCGTGGCGGGCATCGACTATGGAACCGTGCGGATCGGCATTGCTTTGTCCGATTCGCAGCGGCGGATTGCCTCGCCGTACGAGAATTATCAGCGGCGGACGCCCCAGCTCGACGCCCGCCGCTTCCAGCGACTCGTGGCCGAAGAGCGCGTGCGGCTATTCGTGGTCGGCCTGCCGGTGCATCTCGACGGCCGGGAAAGCCAGAAATCGCACGAGGCACGCCAGTTCGGGGCCTGGCTGCATCAGGCCACCGGCGTCGAGGTGTGTTATTTCGACGAACGGTTCACCAGCGCCGAGGCCGAAGCCGCCTTGCAGGCCGCCGAATTGACCAAGAAGCGTCGCAAGGCCCGGCTCGATATGCTGGCTGCCCAAATCATGTTGGCCGCATTTCTCGAATCGCCCGACGCCGCCTTGCGCGATCCGGGTTCGCTCGACGATCCCCCGCGCCGTAACCGCTGAACCCCGCGCCGAGCCTCGTCAACATGGCCATGCTGATTATCGGCTGCGGATACCTGGGCCAGCGCGTCGCCGAGCGCTGGAGATCGACCGGCCAGACGGTGTACGCCCTGACGCGCTCGCAGCAGCGAGCCGAGGAGTTGGCTGCCCGCGGCTGGCAGCCGGTGATCGGCGATGTGACCGAGCCCAGCAGCCTCGGCAGCCTGCCGGCCGTAAAGACAGTGCTGCATGCCGTGGGCTACGACCGTGGTGCTGGCCCCTCGATGGAGCAGGTCTACGTCGGCGGCCTGCGCCACGCTCTCGACGCCTTGCCCCCGACAGTCGAACGGCTGATCTACGTCTCGTCGACGAGCGTGTACGGACAGGACGATGGCAGCTGGGTCGACGAACGATCGCCCTGCGAACCCGCGGGCGAGAACGGACGGATCTGCCTGGCCGCCGAGCAGTCGCTTGCCGAGCACCCGTTGGGCCAGCGCGCCGTTGTGCTGCGAATGGCAGGCATCTACGGGCCCGGGCGCATTCCCCGGCTCGACGCGGTGCTTCGCGGAGAGACGATCGTCGCCGATGCGGACAGCTATCTGAACCTGGTACATGTCGACGACGCGGCTGAGATCGTCGTGTTGGCCGCCACACGCAGCACTCCGCCCCGGTTGTATGTGGTCGGCGACGGACAGCCTACGACCCGGCGAGAGTTTTACGGCGAGCTGGCCCGTCGGTTGGGCGCCGAACCGCCGAAATTCGCCCATCCCGAGCCGGGTACCTCGAGCCGCGGTCGCGCGGCGACCAACAAGCGGCTCGACAACCGACGTTTGCTGGCCGAGTTGCAGCCCGCCTGGCGTTTTCCCACTTTTCGCGAGGGGCTGCAGGCGATTGTGGGTTGATCGGGCAGTCTTGGCGCGCCGGTCGAGGTGCCCCAGGGACGGCCGGTTGTCGCTCGGGCGAGGCCTTTCTAAAATCCCCCTGCGGCTTGCGGAAAACTCGTGAACCAGGCGGCCGCCGGGTGCCGCGGTGGTGCCTGAAACCTCTCCCTGGGCGGGTTGTCGCATGGTCGAACGGAAGCCGGTCTTCCCGCACGTCATCGAGATGAACTATCAGGCCGGCACGCGCCTGGGGTGCAACGTCTATCTCGTCTACGACTCTCAACAATGGATCTTGATCGACGTCGGTTACGAGGACACGGTCGATGAGATCGTCGAACTGATTCGGCAGATGGATTTTCCGCTGAATCAGTGCCAGACGGTGATCGCGACGCATGCCGACGTCGACCATGTGCAGGGCCTGGCCAAGATCAAAGCCCTGCTCAAGACAACCGCCACGGGCCATGCCAAGGCCGTGGAACCCTTGGCCACGGGGGATACGGTCAGCACCTTTGCCAAGATCCCGTCGCAGGACATCGATCTGGCGATGCCCCCGGTCAAGCTCGATGTGCTGATCGGCGAGGGTGATCGGATTCGCGTCGGCGGGCTCGAACTCGAGGTCTGGCACACGCCGGGGCATACCGACAGCCAGCTGGCATTCCGCCTGGGCGATCTGCTGTTCAGCGGCGACAACATCTATCGCGATGGCTGCGTCGGGGCGATCGATGCCCATCATGGCAGCGATATCGAAGCTTTCGTCCGCTCCTTGGAGCGCATTCGTGCCAGCGACGTGAAGTGGCTGCTGCCCAGCCACGGGCCTATCTTTCGCAAGGACAACGCCCTGTTGGACCGCACCATCGCCCGGGTTCGCAGCTATCTGGCGATGGCCGATTTTGGCACCTGCGCTACCCACTGGCCGCTGATGGACGAGTGGGATCGCGAGCTGGCGGCGGGCAAAATGCCCGGCAAGGACTAGCCGCCTTGACCGGCGAGGGCTCGAACGTGGCATTCCGGGCAAAGTTTGCGGGCAGTCGGCGCCCGGTTGTGCCGACCGAAGCGGTTTTGCCGGATATTCTCTCAACGCCGCTTTGAAGTGCGGCCGATGGTCAGTTCTGGCGGCGGCCCCTGGGCAGCCTCGGCACGGGAGCTCGAGAGGGACGAGTCCCGTGCGGCGAGTTGCCGGCAATGGGTGCCGCGGCCGATCTCATCTCGACCCAGAATGGCGATTTCCGCGGCAAAGTGCGCCTGTTTCCAGGCCTATCGTCCGCGGCCGCCCGAGCGTCTCGGCAGCGTCCGAGAGGAGAGGCTCCATGCTTCGACGGCTACTGTTTGCGCTGGCGGTGTTGTTGTTCTGCGGGCTGTTCACTACCCAGGCGTCGGCCCAACAAGCCTACGGCCGGCAGTGGTCAGGCAGCTACAACACCCAGGATTGGCAGCGGTTTTACCACTACCCGTACGTCTATTATCCGCAGAACTTCTGGTCGGCCGACTACTACCGCAGCTCGGAAGACCTGTATTACCGCTATCCGCCGGAAATGCGGATCCCGGTCTACAACAAGCAGTGGCACAACGAGTACCCCGAGGAGCGCAAGTATCACCGGGGGCACCACTTCATCCTCGACACTTTCTAGGGTGATTTGCCACGGCCGGGGCGGAGAATCCGCGGAATCAGTCGCAGGTGCCCGACGGCGGTACGAACTTGCCGGCTTCCGAAAGGCTTGCGGGCGATCGCGCGATGCCCTGGGGCTGAAAAAACTTTTTGCCGAGATTAGTTCCTAGCGCGTCCGCGCGGAAGTAGCACTCGACGGCAGACCAGCGGGCCCCCCATCGGGAGAGGCCTGGGTTCTTGCCAGGACGGCCAGCGCCGCAAGAGTGCCCCCCCGCGCGCGACGCGCCTTCTTTTTTGCCGCGCCCCCAAGTCGTGGGGGCTTTTGGTTTTACGGCAACCGGTTAGGCAGCAAACGCCTACCTGTCAGATCGCAATTGCAGCCGCTACAGCCGCCAGATTCCAGGCGTTGCATCTTCGAGGCTGCGTAAGCTGTTCGGTGTCGGCTGCTTGTGTGGACCGCGCTGCCGACCAAAAAATTTCGCAGATTGTCTGGATTTTTCTGTTGCAGCCGCTTATGCCGCTGTTATTATGGCCCCTTGTAAGCCCCCAGAGCGCATGCGCTCCGTGGGTTTGGCAATTTTCGACGTTTCCGTATCAGTTTTGGCACCACTGATTCGTAAGTCAGGAGCACGCTAATGAGATTGACTCAGATCGGTTCAAACGTCTTGAAAGGGACGCTGCGCACAGCGGCGTTCGCAGCGGTAGCGGCCGCTGGGTTCTTTACCGCTTCTCCGGCCCTCGCCGATGTCGAAGGCCTGAGTCTCTCGCAGTCCGGTTTCGCCGGCACCGCAACGATCCCCGAAGGCAGCAGCAGCGGGTATTCGTTGACGATCACCCGCAACTTGGATACCGAGTCGGGCTTCGCCGGTACCACGACCAGCCGTATCGGTGGCAATACGGTCACCTTCACCAGCAACGGCGCGTCGGGTTTCCAGACTCAAAACCTCAGCGCTGGTACGGTGCAGGGTAATCAGGCCTTGACCGGTGGCTCGTTCACCTACAACCAAGACGGTGTGCACACTGTTTCGTACAACCAGGGCTTCTCGCGCAACATCGTCGAGAACAGCTCGTGGGGTCTGGGTAGCTCGAACCCGACCGACAGCCAGGGCCTCTCGGGCTCGATCAACGTCACGGTGACGAACGTCGCCCCGACGATCGTGCTGGCCAACCAGAACGGCATCAACGGCAACGTCACCATCAATGAAGGTTCGAGCGTTGCGTCGCAGATGCAATCGACCGATCCGGGTGCTGATGCCCAGACGTTCGTGATCAACGGTGCCGGCGCTGGCGTTGACGGCGCTCTCTCGGGCACCCGCACCTCGGGTGTCGTGAACAACACCTACAACAACAACGGCGTCTTCGGCACGACCTTCACGGTCTTCGACGACGACACCAGCACAACGCTGAACCGCACCGTGACGGTGAACAACGTTCTGCCCAGCGCCCTGACGCTGTCGCTGAACGGCACCAACGGCAACATCACCATCAACGAAGGTGACGCGGTCTCGGCCCAGATGACGGCGACCGATCCGGGTGCTGACGCGATCACGTTCGTGATCGATGGTCAGGCCGCGGGCGTCGGTGGTTCGACTCCCGGCTCGACCCGCACCAGTTCGCTCGTCGGGCTGACCAACCCTGGTCTGCTGGATGAGGGCTCGGTCAACATCAACGGCTCGGCGACTGACGACGTCGGTCCGTCGAACATCGGCCGCGTGGTGACGGTGAACAACGTCGCCCCGGTGGCGGGTGGAATCAGCGGTCCGGGCACCGTGCCCTACGGTAACTTCGCCAACTTCCAGGCGACTTCGACCGACGTGGGTGTGCTCGACGTCCTGACGTTCGCGTGGGACCTCGACGGTGACGGCCTGTTCGACGACTTCACCGACGTCGTGGGTGCTGGCGGCTCGGCGACCTCGACCGCGACCTTCGGTCCTGGTCCGGCTGGCCCGCCGTACACCGTGACGATTGGCTACCAGGTCTTCGATGGTGACGGCGGTGTTGACACCGAGTACCTCACCATCGCAGTGCCCGAGCCGAGTTCGGTGGTCCTGATGGGTCTGGGTGCGGTGGCCTTGGCCGTCGTCGCCCGCCGTCGCCGCAAGTAAGTGATTCGCCGGCTGCCGGCCACGTCGCCAAGACGTGGCCGGCCAGCCGAGAAAACGCCGCAGACATCATGTTGGGGGACGGCTGCGGTTGGATACGGAATGGTCGATCCGCCTGGCGGACGATCAAAAATGTGGTGCCAACACAATCCCGAGTGGTCCGCAGGGGCCACTCGGGTTTTTTTATTGCGCGGCTGACGACGATCGCTTTGAGCGATGCGCTCGCGCGGACTTGCCCGCCTGACGATGCGGCCACTTGGAACGCGACGTGCGAGCTTCAGTCGCAGTAGTGCCGCAGGAATTCGGCCAAGACCGCGGCCGCGGCCTCGAGCTGCTCGATCGCCAGCCACTCATCGGCTGTGTGCGCCTGATCGATCGAGCCAGGGCCAAAGACCACCGTTGGCACACCGGCCGCGGCAATCTTCGCGGCGTCCGTACCAAACGGCACTCCCACCGCTGCCGAGCGATGCTGAAGTCGTTGAGCCGTTTCGGCGAGGCGGCTGGCGAGCCCTACGTTGTGCGTATCGTCGAGCGGCAGTCCGACGAGATACGGCCGTTCATGCTCCAACGGAAAGTCGATCGCCGCGTCGGCGGCAAGAAAGTCGATGACCTGGCGATACGCTGCGTCGGGCGTTTCGCCCGGAATCAGCCGGCGGTCAATTTCGATCGTGCACCGATCCGGAACCGTATTGACGCTTAGTCCGCCGCGAATCGTGCCTACGCTCAGGCTCGGCGCCCCGCAGCGCGGGTGAGTCGGCAATGTCGGTACGAACTCGCGCTGGTAACGTTCGAGAGTTTGGACGATGCGGGCCATCCGATAGATGGCGTTCTCGCCGAGATGTGGCTGCGAACTGTGCGCCGCACGTCCCAAGGCGTGCAGCCGCCAGCGCACGGCGCCCTTATGCGCCACGACGACATTGAGCAGCGTCGGCTCAGCGACAATCGCGACGTCCGGCCGGCGTGGAACGAATCCGGCGCCCAGCGGGCCGTCGTGAGGTCCAGCTGCGGTGGACCAGAGTTGCGGCAATTGGTCGGCGCCGCTGTAACCGTGTTCCTCGTTGATGGTGCAGGCCATCACGATCGACGGGTAACGCGGAGGCGGGTTGTCCTTTAGGCTGGCAATGGCGCCGAGCATGGCTGTCATTCCGCCTTTGATGTCGCACGACCCGCGGCCCCAGATCCGCCCATGGCTCACGGTCGGTGTCCATGGCGGAATGGTCATCCCATCGACGGGGACCGTATCTTGATGGGCTTCGAGCAGCACGATCGGGCCGCCCTCCTCCGGCCCCGGACGGCCCGGCAGCCAGGCGATGACATTCGCACGGAGTGGTTCGATCTCTTGCCGCACCCACTTCCAGCCGAGCCGCGTGAAGAGCGCTTCGAGATAGGCGCTGACCCGGTACTCGAAATATTCGGGGCCGCTGACATCGCGCCCCATGGGGTTTACGCTCGGCAGAGCGACCAGGTCGCTCAAGGTCTGGATCAGGTCGAGTGCCATGCGAGTCGGCGCTCCATCATCGAGAACCGGCACGGCCCTGCTCGCGGGCGGCCTGAAGCGTCTACGCTGCTGAAATCCGAAGCCCGCGCGATCGCCGGAAGCCCGTCATTGTAGGGAGTGCCGCGTCTATCGCCATCGGTTCACGCCGCAGTCATCGAAGCGGAAGGCGGCGAGCGGGGTACGCCTCGCCGCGGTCTGCCGTCAGCTGCTGGGTCGGTGCACGCCGCCCGAACAGTTTCGCCTGCCGCTACATCTCGCAAGGGCCGTCGTCCGAAGGGCCGAAACCTGAGCAGAAACGTCATTCGAGGGGGTTGAGTGAGCGGATTTCTCGCGCAGAATAGCCGTGTGAGCGTTGAAGCTTGCTTCGACGCTCCACCCTTCGTAGGTTCCTGCCCCGCCTGCGAAGGGCTTTTTTTTTGCGCCCGACCTGCATTTTTTTTCGCAGGTTTCTTCAGCAGGTATTTCACGACCGGCTCGCCTTGTTGGTGGCTTGGGTCTTGGCGTTGCTTGGCGGCAACCCGCCAATGCCGGACGCGGCACGAGCGCCGGGGCAGCCTCCGCCGGGGCGGTGCACGCGATTTCCACCGACGAGCGGCGCAGCCGGCCAGATTCGGCCGAATGCCAGTGGGCTGCTACCTCGGTTTGTTCGCGTTGCGCTTGCGCTCGACGCGGCAATCTTGAGGTGTGCAGGGGCGCGGCATCGGTCTGCAACGGGGCTGCTTGACCCTTTGCAGGGCGAGCGATACGATGCCCGTCTTAAACCTGACACGAAGGTCAGGTTTACTTTTGCTCTGGGCTTGTGACGAAATTCACAAAGTCCGTTGCCGCCGTTTCAAGGTCTTGGCGGATTTGTGGTTATGGACACCGCAGCGGTGGATGCCAGTTGGTTTCCTGAAGCGACCTGGTTGCCGGTCGTGCTGTTCGTCTTGGCGACGGTTGGTCTGGCCGCAGCGCTGTTGGGCATTGCCCACGTGTTCGGTCCACAGCGGACCAGTCGCGTGAAGGAAATGCCGTACGAAAGCGGCATGGATCCGATCCACGACACCCGGCGCCGTTTCGACATTCGCTTTCATCTCGTCGCGATTGCCTTTCTGGTGTTCGACGTCGAGTTGTTGTTCCTCTACCCCTGGGCCGTGGCCTCGCGCAACCCCGAAGGCGTCGACGCCGCGGTCAGTTCAGGACTGGTGAGCACGCGCGGGCTGGTGTTTGGCGAGGTGATGGTGTTCCTCGTCCTGCTGGCCCTCGGCTACGTCTATGCCTGGCGGAAAGGCGTGTTTCGATGGCGGTAGATCTGCCCGAAAACGTGGTGGTGACCAAGCTCGATTCCTTGGCCAATTGGTGTCGCAAGAACAGCCTTTGGCCGATGCCCTTTGCGACGGCCTGTTGCGGTATCGAGTTGATGGCCACCGGCGCGAGCAAGCACGACATCGCTCGCTTCGGCGCCGAGGTGTTTCGCTTCAGCCCGCGGCAATGCGACTTGATGATCGTCGCGGGACGCGTAGTGATGAAGATGCTGCCCGTCCTGCAGCGGACCTGGTTGCAGATGAACGAGCCGAAATGGTGCATCTCGATGGGCGCGTGCGCATCGACCGGGGGCGTGTTCGATACCTACTGCGTCGTGCAGGGGATCGATCGCTTCATTCCGGTCGACATGTATGTGCCCGGTTGTCCGCCACGTCCCGAGCAGCTGATTCAGGCCGTGATCGACCTGCAAGACAAGATCCAACGGGAAGGCACGATCAACGGCAAAGAGTTCGAGCTTCGCGAGCGCCAGCAGCCGAAGCGAGCCCTGATCGAAACGCCTTCGCTGGTGTTGCCCTCTGGCAGCCCGTCGCGTTAGGTCCCGCTTGGCCTGAACCCACCCCAGGTGCCGCCGGCACCGTAAGAGCAAACCCGGATTCCTGAACGAGCAAGAGGCCATGGCAACGCAAGCCACGCTCGACGCCCTGCAACAAGAGTTTCCCAGCATCTCGGCGAGCGAGTTTCGCGGCCAATCGCGCGTGGTGGTCCCGCGCGAGCAGGCGTATGCCGCGATGGAGTGGCTGCGCGACGAGCGTCGATTCGACCTGCTGATCGACGTGACCTGCGTCGACTATCTGAATTATCGCGATGCCACGGACCGCTTTGGCCTGGTCTACCTCCTGGCCAACAGCGAATCGAACGAGCGGATCACGGTTCGCGTGTTCGTCAACGAGCCCGACCCCGAAGTCGATTCGGTGGTCCCGCTGTGGGAAGGCGCGAACTATGTCGAGCGCGAAGTCTACGACATGTTTGGCATCGTCTTTCGCGGGCATCCCGACCTGCGGCGGATCTTGATGCCCCAAGAGTTCGAGGCATTTCCGTTGCGCAAGGATTACCCGCTGCAGGGGCGCGGCGAGCGTCACAACTTCCCCGTGATCACGCGCGCGAGTAGCTGATATGGCCACGATCCCGTCCACCACGTCGCCCGAAGACCGTTTGCCCGAAGCGGCCACGCCGTCCGGGCTGTCGCATCCGGGGTTTGGCGGCAACCTCGCGCACGACGAGCAGCTCGACTACATCTGGACGCTGAATTTCGGCCCGCAGCATCCGGCGACGCATACGACGCTGCGGCTGGTGCTGAAGCTCGACGGCGAGCGCGTCGTCGCGGCCATGCCCGACATCGGCTATCTGCACTCGGGCTTCGAGAAGATCGGCGAGCATCTCGACTACAACCAGTACGTCACGGTCACGGACCGGATGAACTATATGTCGCCGATGGCCAACAACGTGGCCTGGCACTGTGCCGTCGAAAAGCTCCTGGGCATCGAGCTGACGCCGCGCTGCAAGTACGTCCGCACGATCATTGCCGAGCTGGCGCGCATCAGCGATCACCTGCTGTGCAACGGGGCCATCGGGCTCGATACCGGGGCGTTCACGTTCTTCTTGTACGCCTTCTACCAGCGCGAAGTCATCTACGACATTTTCGAGTCGCTCTGCGGCGCGCGGTTTACGAACAGCTACACCCGCGTCGGCGGCTTGATGTACGACATCACGCCGGTCGTGGTCGAGAAGATCCGCACGTTTTGCCGCACGTTGCCCAAGACGCTCAGCGACATGGACCGGCTGGTCAATCGCAACCGCATCTTCCGCGACCGCCTGAAGGAAGTGGGCGTGCTGCCCAAGGAAGAGGCCATCCGCCGCAGCGCCACGGGGCCGATCGCCCGGGCCAGCGGCGTGACGCGCGATTTGCGAAAGGACGAGCCGTACCTCGCCTATCAGGATTTTGATTTCAAGACCTGCTGCATGACCACCGGCGACTGCCTGGCGCGGTACCTGGTGCGGCAGGCCGAAATCCGCGAGAGCCTGAAGATCGTCACCCAGGCGATCGAGAACCTACCGTCGGGCCCGGTCAACGTCTCGATGGGCGAGCGGACCACGATGCCCTCGAAGAAGATGGTCTATTCCAGCATCGAGGGTACGATCTCGCACTTCGAGCTGGCGATGAGCAATCGCGGTTTCGACACGCCGCATGAAGAAGTCTACTCGGCGATCGAAAGCCCCAATGGCGAGTTGGGCTTTTATATCGCCGGCGACGGGACCGACGTTGCCTATCGGGCCCGCTGCCGGCCGCCTTCGTTCATCCACATGTCGTTGTTCCCTTACATGATCGAGGGGCACACGCTCAGCGACATCGTGGCCGTATTGGGCAGTATCAACATCATTGCCGCCGAATTGGATCGCTGATCCGCCGCGCCCGTCGATATCCCGCAGACTCGATCCCGCTGACCCGCACCGCCATCTATGTCGACCACCACACGCGTCTTGACACCGGAAATGATCGCCGCGATTCAGGCGTTTATTCCGCGCTATCCGAACAAGCAGGCCGTGACGCTGCCGGCGTTGCACATCGTCAACGAGGCGCTCCGCTACGTGCCGCTGGAGGCGGTCATCGAGATCGCCGAGCTGCTCGAGCTGGCGCCGGCCCAGGTGCAGGACACGCTCTCGTTCTACGGCTACTTCAAGCAGGACCAGCCGCACGGCAAGACCCGGGCCTGGGTGTGCCGTTCGATTAGTTGTGCCTTGCGCGGTGGCGAGGAAGTGCTCGAGCGGCTGTGTCAGAGGGCCGGCGTGAAGCCCGGCGAAACAACGCCCGACGGCCGGCTGACGGTCGAGTTTGCCGAATGCCTGGGGGCTTGTGAGTATGCCCCTTGCATGCTGGCCACACACCACGGCGGCCAGGCCGAGCTGCATAAGAACCTGACTCCCGAGCAGATGGAATCGTTTGTCAATCGGCTGCCGCAGTAACCGGCCGAGAAAACCGCACCCCGAAACCCCCGGCGACGCGCCAGCCAGGCTGGTGACTTCCCAACGACGGAGCAACGAACACTCGTGACTAAGTTCGAGCCGGTGCTGTTGGCCAACGTAGGCAAGCAAGACAGCCACAAGCTGTCGGTCTACGAAGCGGCCGGTGGCTACGAGGCCCTCAAAGGGGTGCTTCGCGAGAAGCAGCCCGTCGACGTGATCGAGCTGGTCAAGGCGAGCAATCTGCGCGGTCGAGGCGGCGCGGGCTTCCCCTGCGGGCTCAAGTGGACGTTCCTGCCCAAGGACCATCCCGGCCCGATCTACATGTGCGTCAATGCCGACGAGAGCGAGCCGGGGACCTTCAACAATCGCATCCTGATGGAGGACGACCCCCATCAGGTGATCGAAGGCACGATCATCAGTTGCTACGCCACGCGGGCGACGACGGCCTATATCTACCTCCGCGTCGAGTACCCCTTGTGCTACGAACGGCTCGAGGGCGCGATCGCCGAGTGCTACCAGGCGGGCTACTTGGGCCGCAATATCCTCGGCACCAACTTTTCGCTCGACATCTACGTGCACCGTGGCGCCGCGGCATATATCTGCGGCGAAGAGACGGGCCTGATCGAGAGCCTCGAGGGCAAGCGGGCCTGGCCGCGGATCAAGCCGCCGTTCCCGGCGATCGAAGGCGTGTTCCGCAAGCCGACCGTGGTGAACAACATCGAGACGATGGCCTGCGTCACGCACATCGCCCGGCGCGGAGCCGATTGGTTCAAGTCGATCGGCGTGCCGTCCGACCCGAACAACCCGCGCGACCCGGGCAGCTATGGTCCCAAGCTGTACTGCCTGAGCGGCCACGTGAACAAGCCGGGCTGCTACGAGGCGCCCTTGGGCATCACGACGCGCCAGTTGATCGACGAATTCGGCGGCGGCGTCTGGAAGGGGCGCAAGGCCAAGGCCGCGATCCCCGGCGGCATCAGCATGGGCCTGTTGGCTGAATCGGAGTTCGATCTGCCGCTGGATTTCAACGGGCCCGGCAAGGCCGGCTGCCTGGGGTTGGGCACCGCGGCCGTCGTCGTGCTCGACGAAACGGTGAGCATGGTCGACTTCCTGCACAACAGCTGCCGGTTCTTCGCCCACGAAAGCTGCGGCCAGTGCACGCCCTGCCGCGAAGGCACGCACTGGGCGCTCTCGATGCTCGAGCGCATCAGGGCCGGCAAGGGCCGGCTGCGCGATCTCGATCTGCTGCTGGAAATCGGCGACACGATCGGCATTATTCCCGGCACGACGATTTGCGGGCTCTCGGACGGTGCCGCCTGGCCGATCAAGAACGCGATCCGCAAATGGCGCGGCGAGTTCGAGGACTACATCAAGCGGACCAACCCGCGCGGCTACATGGAAACCAACCCGGTGCCGGCGCTGCACCAGATCGCCGGGGCGCATTAAGCGGAACCACCTATGGGCATCGTCATCGTCGACGGACAAGAGATTGAAGTAGCCGACCACGAGCGGCTCAACGGCATCCAGGTCGCGCGCCGCGCCGGCGCCGACGTGCCGCACTATTGCTGGCACCCGGGCCTGACGGTCGTGGCGAGCTGCCGGATGTGCCTGGTCGAGACCGGCACGCGCAATCCGGAGACCGGCCAGATCACGATGATGCCCAAGGTCGTGCCTGCCTGCCAGACGCCGGCCAAGGATGGCACGGTGTTCGTCACCAACAGCGACAAGGTCAAGCAGGCCCGGGCCTTCGTCGAAGAGGCCCTGTTGCTCGATCACCCGATCGACTGCCCGATCTGCGACAAGGCGGGCGAGTGTCTGCTGCAAGACTATCACTTCGCCCACGGCCAGCAGGAACGCCGCGCCGACCTGCGGCCGTTTACCAGCAAGCGCCGCGACATGGGGCCCACCGTCACGCTGTTCGCCGACCGCTGCGTGATGTGCAGCCGTTGCGTACGGTTCACCCGCGAGGTGACGGGCACTGCCGAGCTGATGGTCATCGAGCGCGGCTCGCACGAAGAAATCGACGTCGTGCCCGGCTTCCCGCTCGAGAACAAGCTCTCGGGCAACGTAGTCGACCTGTGCCCGGTGGGGGCCCTGGGCGACAAGGATTTTCTCTACCAGCAGCGCGTCTGGTTTATGAAAAACCACGCGCACGTGTGCGCTGGCTGCTCGTCGGGCTGTTCGATCTGGGTCGACGAGAACCAGGACCACGTCTATCGGCTGCGGCCGCGCGAGAACCAGGCCGTCAACCAGTGGTGGATTTGCGACGAGGGTCGGTACGGCTATCACCACGTGCACGACGAACATCGCCTGGTCGAGCCGCAGCGCCGCGACAAAGAGCAATACGTCACCGCCGACTGGGCGAGCGTGCCCGGCGAGCTCAAGCAGAAGCTCGGCAAGGCGGGCCGCATCGCCGCGGTGCTTTCGCCGAACCTCACCGTCGAAGAGGCGTATCTCCTGGCCTTGCTCGTGCGCAAGCTCGACCCGCAGGCCGAATTGGCCCTGGGCCCGGTGCCGGTCGCGGGCAGCGACGAGAAATTCCGCGGCGGGTTCACGATCCGCGCCGAGAAGTGCCCCAACCGCCGGGGTGTCGAGGAGATCATCCGCCACTTCACCGGCCGCGTGCTGGCGTTTGCCGACCTGTTGCCGCGCTTGGAGTCGGGCGAATTTGGCGCGGTTTGGGTCACCGGCGGCTACAAGCGCGACTGGATCGACGAGGCCACGGCCAACCGCGTCGCCAAGACGCCGCTGGTGATCGTGCAAGACATGTTCGCCTCGCCGCTTTGGCAGCGGGCGACGTACCGGCTGCCGGGTGTGGCCTTCGCCGAGCGCGACGGGTCGTATGTGAATGCCACGAACCACCTGCAGAGCTTCCGGTGGGCCGTGCGGCCGCCGGTGGGGGCGCGGATCGAGGGGAGCATCTACGCCCAGTTGCTCGGCCGAACCGGGATGTACAACTCCCGCGCCGTGCTCAGCGAGATCGCCGGCGAGGTGGCCTATTTCGCCGCCGCGGCCGACGGCGTACCCCCGCAAGGCGTGGCCCTCGCCGCGCGCGAGCCGGCCGGCGTTTGAAGCCAATCGAGACTTCCCTCCACGCGGTGCAAAGGTAACGAACGATGACGGCCCTGGCCGTAGAAACCCTGATCAAGATCGCGGTGTTCCTGTTCGCGATGATGACGGCAGCCGCCTACCTGGTGCTGCTCGAGCGCTGGATCTGCGCCTGGGTGCAGGACCGCCAAGGGCCAAATCGCGTCGGCGTGCCGTTGACGAACATCAAGCTGTTCGGCCTCGGTCAGCCGCTGGCCGACGGCATCAAGATGATCATGAAGCAGGAGTACACGCCCAAGCACGTCGATACGGTCGTCTATTACCTGGCCCCGGTGACGATTCTCGCCGCGGCGCTGGGCATCTTCGCCGTGATCCCCTGGGGCAGCTACATCCCGGCCACGCCGTCGCTGGGCATCGAGAAGCCCGTTTCGCTCGTCATTGCTCCGAACGTCGACGTGGGCCTGGTCTTCGTCTTCGCCGTCAGCAGCCTGGCGGTCTACGGCGTGATCCTCGGCGGCTGGGCGAGCAACAACAAGTACAGTTTTATCGGGGCCCTGCGCTCGAGCGCCCAATTGATCGCCTACGAACTGCCCCTGGGCCTGGGCATCCTCGGCGTCGTGCTGGTCACGGGTTCGTTGCGGCTCGAAGAGATCATGCGCGAGCAGATCGATGCGCGGATGTGGTTCGTGTTCTCGCAGCCGCTGGGGTTCCTGGTGTTCCTCGTGGCGGCCTTCGCCGAAAGCGCCCGCTTGCCGTTCGACTTGCCCGAATGCGAGCAGGAATTGATCGGCGGCTATCACACCGAGTATTCGGGCATCCGGTTGCTGATGTACTTGATCGCCGAGTTCCTGCACATGGTCACGGCCTCGTTCCTGATCGTCGTGCTGTATCTCGGCGGTTGGCATTTCGACCCGTTGACCGGCAGCGATTGGGTAACGAACGACTGGATCGAAGCGATCCTGCGGATCGTCGTGCTGACGGTCAAGGTGCTTGCCGTGATCGTGTTCTTCATGATCGTGCGCTGGAGCTGGCCGCGGTTCCGGTTCGATCAATTGATGACGCTGGCCTGGAAGGTGATGCTGCCCCTGGGCCTGGTGAACCTGTTCGTCACGGCGGCGCTGGTCGAATACGGTTCGACCTTGTCGCAGCACTACGGCGACGAGAACGCCGGACTGATTCAATTGGCCGTCAGTTGGGGCGCGCTGATCGTGTCGTGCGTCGCGGCGGCGCTGGCCGCACCGCTGGCCAGCGACAATCGGCCGCGCATCGGACTGCCCCAACCGGTGAAGCGCCCGCGCGCCGGCTCGTTGAATTGACTGGGCCGTACCACAAGTTGGCCGGTGGACTGAATTTGCCAGTGGGCTGGCGCTAGCGGAGAGAACCGAGGAAATCGCCCGATGAAACCTGACGATCCGCGAATTCAATGGGTGGATGAGCCGCCGCTCGGGCTGGCGGGCAGGATGTATCTGCCGCTGGTCGTGCAGGGCCTGGCCGTGACCACCCGGCACCTGTTCTCGAAGAAGGTCACACAAAGCTTTCCCGAGCAGCGCCCGCAGTTCGGCAATCCGCTGATCTATCGCGGCGTGCACCGGCTGAACAAGGACGACCAGGGTCGCGTCAAGTGCGTGGCCTGCTTCCTGTGTGCCACGGCGTGCCCCGCGCATTGCATCGACATCATCGCCGCGGAAAGCCCCTGGCCGGATCGGGAAAAATACCCCGAGAGCTTCACGATCGACGAACTGCGGTGCATCTTCTGTGGCATGTGCGAAGAGGCCTGCCCGGTCGATGCCATCGAGCTGACAAGCTTGTTCGACCTGACCGGCCGCAGCCGCGAAGAAATGGTGTTCGACAAGGAAAAACTGTTGAGCGTTTACGACATGACCAAAGACGCTGAGCCGATGCGTTCGGTCTCGGGCGTCGACCCGGTGCAGCCCGCATGACTTCCGACCAGATGTTTTACGTTGTCACGACGATTCTCGCGGCCCTGGGGCTGTGGTTGATGCTCCCGCGCGGCCGCGCAATCGGCTTTTCGCTCGGCGCAGTGCTGGTGGCGATCGCCCTGGGGCTGTATGCCTCGCGCGTGCCGTCGGTCAGCGGCTGGGTGAGCCAGAGCGTGTTCTTCGTGCTGGGCGCAATGACGCTCGGTGCGGCCGTCGGCACGGTCACCAGTCGCAACCCTGTCTACTGTGCGATCTGGTTCGCCCTGTCGCTGTTGGCGGCCTCGGGCCTGCTCATGATTCAAGGCGCCCAGTTCCTGGGTGTGGCGACGGTCGTCGTGTATGCCGGGGCCATCCTGGTCACGTTCCTCTTCGTGCTCATGCTCGCTCAGCCGGAAGGCCACGCGTACTACGACCGCGTGAGCTGGGAGGGCCACCTGGCGGCGATCAGCGGCGCGGCGATGGTCGGTGTGCTGACGTTGACGACGGCCAGCGTGCTGAGTTCGCCGGGCGTGCTGGCCGAGGCCCAGCGCACGGCCGACGCGGCCGCGGCCGAATTGCCGCCGGCTCCGCCCGCCACTGCAGCCGCGCCGTCGCTCACCAGCGACGATCCGAGTCCGAAGCTGGAAAAAGCCACCGATCCGCCGCCCCCGGCCCTGCCGGCCGTCGATCCGCGATTGGTCCAGTTGCGCCGCGGTGTGTTGGCCGAGCAGCACATGGCGCACCTCGGCGGGCAGTTGTTCAGCCGCCACCTCGTGGCCGTCGAGGTCGCCGGTACGTTGCTGATGGTCGCACTGGTGGCGGCCGTGGCAATCGTGGCGCACGGTCGCGGTGTCGAGACCCTGACGACCGAACTGCAAATTCGCAATCGGCGGCCCGCGCCGACCAACGGGAGGGCCTAGCGCGCCATGGCCAACGAACTCGCCATCCTGCAAAACCTGCTGTTCATCGGTGCCGTGCTGTTTGGACTCGGCCTGGTGGGCTTTTTGTGCCGGCGCAACATGATCGTGATGTTCCTGTGCGCAGAGATGATGCTGCAGGGCGTCTCGCTGAGCCTCGTGGCCTGGGGGCGCTATCACAACGACTGGGGCGGGCAACTGCTGACGATCTTCATCCTCACCGTCGCGGCCTGCGAAGCCGGCATCGCGCTGGCCCTGGTCGTGATGCTCTACAACGCCAGCGGCAAGCTCGATATCGCTTTCTGGCAAAAGACCCGCGAGGACAACCTGCCAGCGTTCTTCGACGACGAGCTGCCCGAATTGCCGCCGCCCAGCGCCCGCTGGCCGCGGCTCACTCCGGCCGGCATAGAACCGGCTCAACCCGAAGAAGAGATTGCGTTCCGCCATCATGTCTAATCTCGATCTCTTGCTGGTGCTGATCCCGGCCTTGCCGCTGGCCGCCGCGCTGCTGACCGGCGCCCTAGGCAAGAACTTGCTGCGCGAACAATCGCACCTGCCTGCCCTGATCGCCATGCCTTGTGCCTTCGTGCTCAGCCTGGCGCTGCTGTTCCAGGTTGCCGCCCAGGTCGGGCCCGCCGAACACCACGGCGCCGAACACGCCGCGGCAGCCGAGGGTCACGCGGCAGAAAACGGCGCAGCGAACCACGCCGCCGCGAAGACGGCCACCATCGGCTACGAACACACCTATACGCTTTGGACTTGGGCCAACATCGCCGATGCTGAACGGCTCGGCGGCGAAAACACCGCCGCCACGGGCCCGCGCGATTTCACGATCGACATCACGCTCCGGGCCGACCCGTTGACGTGCATCATGCTGTCGATGGTCACGTTCGTGTCGTCGTTGGTGGTGCTCTATTCGGTCGGCTACATGCACCACGACCCGGGCTACTGGCGATTTTTCGCCTACGTGTCGCTGTTCGTGTTCTCGATGACGATGCTCGTCTCGGTGAGCAATTTCGCGCTGCTCTACGTGTTCTGGGAAGCGGTGGGCGTGTGCAGCTATTTGCTGATCGGCTTCTGGTTCCAGAAGCCCGAGGCCGCTGCGGCCGGCAAGAAGGCGTTCCTGGTCAACCGCGTGGGCGACTTCGGTTTTGCCCTGGGCGTGTTCTTGATCTGGACCACCTATGGCACGCTCAATTTCCACGACACGGTCGTGCCCGGCGCCGAGGGCGCTGCCGATACGGTCGTATCGGGTGTGCTCGGCCAGAGCCGGCTGGCCCTGGGCTCGGCCGGTTATGTGGGCGGCAGCGTGGGAATGGCGATTTGCCTGTTGTTGTTGCTGGGCGCTTGCGGCAAGAGTGCCCAGTTTCCGCTGCATACCTGGTTGCCCGACGCGATGGAAGGCCCGACGCCCGTCAGTGCGCTGATCCACGCGGCGACGATGGTCACGGCCGGCGTGTACATGGTCACCCGGTGTACGCCGCTCTTTATGGCCGCGCCCGACGCTCAGCAGGTCGTGGCCGTGGTGGGCGGGTTTACGGCGCTGCTGGCCGGGTTGATTGCCCTGACGCAGAACGACCTGAAGCGGGTCCTGGCCTATTCGACCGTCAGCCAGTTGGGCTTCATGTTTCTGGGGCTCGGCACCGGTTCGCTGTTGGGCATCGTCGGCGGCATGTTCCACCTGTTCACCCACGCCTTCTTCAAGGCGCTGTTGTTCCTCGGCGCCGGCAGCGTGATGCACGCGATGGGCAACGTGATCGACATGCGGCGCTTCGGCGGTTTGCGGCAGGTGATGCCCTACACCCATTGGACGTTCTTGATCGGGTGCCTGGCACTGGCCGGCGTGCTGCCCTTTGCCGGCTTCTGGAGCAAGGACATGATCCTCGACGCCGTGCACGTGCGGGCTCACGACGGCGGGCTGTTCCAGTACCTGTATTGGGCCGCCGTGTTCACCGCCACCTTGACCGCTTTCTATACGTTCCGTGCATTCTTGATGACGTTCTACGGCGAAGAGCGCATTCCCGAAGAGGCCGGTCACCATGCCCACGAGTCGCCGCCGGCGATGACCATGCCGCTGGTCATCCTGGCCGTGTGCTCGGTCGTGGTGGGGGCCTATTTCGAGTGGACCCACGGCTTTGCCCATATGCTCGCGGCCGCGCCTTCGCTGGCCTTCGCCCCGATGGCCGACACGCCGCAGCCGGCGGGGCTGAACAAGGAAGTCGCGGCGACGAGCACGCTCGTGGCCCTGGCCGGGATCGGGCTGGCGATGTTCCTCTACCTGGGCGATCGCTCGCACGTCAAGACGCTCGGCCGTGTGCTGCAGCCGCTCTATCTCCTGTCCTACGGCAAATTCTTCTTCGACGAGATCTATGACCTGCTCGTGGTTTGGCCACTGCGGGTCCTGGCCGGCCTGAGCTATTTCCTCGACCGCGTGTTGATCGACGGCCTGGTGAATCTCGTGGCCCAAGTGCCGCGTGGGTTCGGCTGGGTGTTCCGCTCGCTGCAGACTGGCATGGTGCAGTTTTACGCTTTGGCGATGGTCCTGGGACTGCTGGTCCTGGCCGGCACGCTGCTGCTCTGGCCGGGGCCCTGATCGCGCGTGGGCGGCAAGGCATGACCGATAACGCGAATGAACGGCAACGCGAATTGAAGGCTGTGAACGGATGAACCTGTTGTTACTGAGCCTGGTGCTGCCACTGATCGGCGCCGCGGTGATTTGTGCCTTGTCGGCCGGGGGCCGAGAGGTGGCACGGATGGTTGCCTTGTTGGCGGTGTTGGCGACGCTGGCTGCGGCCACGGTCGTCGTGGTTCGCTATCCGAACGCGGCCGATTCGGCCGACGTGACGTGGCTGTCGGCGGGCGACGGCGCGCTCGACGTCCGGCTCAGCCTGGGCCTCGACGGCCTCAGCGTGTGGATGTATGGGCTGTCGGCCCTGCTGATGCTGACATCGGTGCTGGTCGGCTGGAACGCAATCCGCGAACGGGCCACGAGCTATTACGTGCTGTTGTTGCTTTTGGCCACGGGCATGCTCGGCGTGTTCGCGGCCCGCGACATCATCCTGTTCTATGTGTTTTTCGAGTTCACGCTGATCCCGCTGTTCTTCCTGATCGGCGTCTGGGGCAGCGAAGACCGCCGCTACGCGGCGATCAAGTTCTTCGTCTACACCCTGGCCGGCAGCGTGCTGACATTCTTGGGATTGCTGACCATTGTGCTGTGGGTTCAAAGCCACACCGGCACAATGACCTTTTCGATCTCCGCGCTGCAGCAGGCCGTAACCGAACATCCGATCGAACCCTTGCGGCTGCAGGTGCTGATCTTCCTGGCGTTGTTTGCCGGGTTCGCCGTCAAGGTGCCGCTGTTTCCGTTTCACACGTGGCTGCCGCTGGCCCATGTGCAGGCGCCGACCGCCGGCAGCGTGCTGCTGGCCGGCGTGCTGCTGAAAATCGGCACCTATGGCTTCGTCCGGTTCAGCCTGCCGATGCTGCCCGACGCCACGGCCGCGTGCATGCCGTACGTCCTGTGGTTGTCGGTGGCGGGGATCATTTACGGGGCGCTGGTGGCCCTGGCCCAAAGCGACATGAAGCGGCTGATCGCCTATTCCAGCGTCAGCCACTTGGGTTTCTGCATGATCGGCCTGTTTTCGCTCAACAAGCTGGGTCTGCAGGGCGGCATGCTCCAGATGATCAATCACGGCCTGTCGACCGGGGCCTTGTTCGCCCTGGTCGGCATGCTCTACGAGCGCTATCACACCCGCGAGATCGCCAAGCTGGGCGGGCTGGCCAGCCGCATGCCCGTCATGGCGTTTTTCATGGTGCTGATGACGATGTCGAGCATCGGCCTGCCGGGGCTCAATGGGTTCGCCGGCGAGTTCTTGCTGTTGACCGGCATGTTCCAGCGGGCCTGGGCCGAAGCGCCGGGTGCTTACCAGACTCAGTTTCTGGCCATCGCGGTGCTGAGCGTGACGGGCGTCGTGCTGGGGGCCTGGTACATGCTGTGGCTTGTGCAACGCGTGTTCTTTGGCCCGCTCGTGGAAAAGTCGCTGCACGAGGGGGACCGCCCCGTGCACGATCTGACCGTGCGCGAAGTGGCCGCGCTGTTGCCGCTGACAGTGTTCATTGTCTGGATCGGTGTCCAGCCGCAGTTCTTCATCGACAAGATGACGCCGGCGGTCGATCCTTTGGCCGCGCAACTGGGGCCGCGCGTGATGGAACAGTTGGGTCAACCGGCCACCGCGACGGTCGCCGAACAGCGCGAGCTGCCACTGTCCGTCGCTGCCGATCGATAACCCGAGTCATCTGCCCGGCGCATTAACCACCAGCCTGAAATCCGACTGAAGCAGCGACTGCTACCGCTGCCCCGAACGAGGCCTCGATCACGATGGATTATTTGACGAACGACACGATCGCCTATCTGGCGCCGGAAATCCTGCTGCTCGGCGTGGCGACCGTGATCTACGTGGCGGGGGCCTTTGCACACCTGCGCACGGGGGCCACGGCACTGGGCATCCTGGGTATGGTCCTGGCCGCGGGGATCATGACTCAAGTCTCGGGCAGCGACCTGCACGGCCCGATCGCTGGCGACGCCTTTGGCCAGTTCATTCGTTGGCTGGCGCTGGGGGCCGGCGGCCTGTTCCTGCTGGCCACGTCGCGCGAGGCGCATCGCCTGCAGGGGAGCGAATACGTCGGTTCGATCGTGCTGGCCACCGTCGGTCTGATGTTGATCGGCTCGGCTAACGAATTGGCCCTGTTGTTCCTGGGGCTCGAACTGATTTCGATGCCGACCTACTTGCTGCTGTACCTCGGCCGGCGCGATATCAGCTCGCAGGAATCGGCCCTGAAGTATTTCTTCCTCAACATTCTGGCCTCGGCCGTGATGCTCTACGGCTTCAGCTTCCTCTACGGCGTCGGCGGCTCGACCGATCTGCACGAGTTGCGTACGGCGCTGGCCAATGGCGAGGTAGCGATCGAGTCGTGGCGGCCGTTGCTGAGCCTCGGCATGGTGCTGGTGTTCGCGGGCCTGGGCTTCAAGGTCGCCGCGGCGCCGTTTCACTTCTATGCCCCCGACGTCTACCAAGGCACCACGAATGCCAATGCGGGGTTGCTCTCGGTGCTCCCCAAGATCGGCGGCTTCGTGGTCCTGGTGCGGGTGCTGCTGATCGCCTTGCCGGGGCTCGAGCCGTTCGGCTGGCGCGTGACGCTGATCCTGGCCGCGTTGACCATGACCCTGGGCAACATCCTGGCACTCTGGCAGACGAATATCCGCCGGCTGCTGGCCTATTCGTCGATCGCGCACTCGGGCTACATCATGATTGGCCTGGCGGTCGCCTTTGCGGCCCAGCGCGGGGCGACCACCTCGCCGGCCTTCGACGGCGTGGCCGCGATGCTGATTTACATGGCCGTGTACGTCATCGCCACAGTCGGCACCTTCGCGGCCTTGGCTTACCTGGGAGGCGAGACACGGGACATCGATACCGTCGACGAGCTGAACGGCCTCCATCGACATCGACCGGCCATCGCCGCGGCCCTTGCGGTGTTCATGTTCAGTCTGGCGGGCGTGCCACCCCTGGCTGGCTTTCTCGGCAAGTGGGCCGTCTTCGGCTCCGCCTTGACGATTGATTCAGGCGCCAGCGCCGGCCTGCGCAACTGGTTCGTAGGTCTGGCCATCATCGGCGTGCTCAACGCGGCCATCGGCGCGGTGTACTACCTGCGCATCGTGGACGCGATCTATTTCAGTGCACCCGCGAAAGAACCGGCGGCCGAAGGCGGGCAGGGTGCTGCGTTTTGCGCCCTGGCCGCGGGCGTACTCGTCGTTCTGACGATGATTTTCGGCGGACGGATCTGGGATGGCGCCTTGCGGGCCAGCGGTTCGCTACGTGCACGAGCGGCTGAACCCGCCAGCGCGGCGGCCGATCCCGCTCGCGAGCGTGAACCGGCTCGCAAGACTGAACCGCCGAGCAAGACTGAACCGCCGAGCAAGACTGTGGAGGCCGATGCTTCGGCTCGCTCGAAGGCCGTCTCTGCGGTCGGCATCCACGGAATGCCCCGCACGGCGGACGCCGAGATCGCCCAGGCCGAATAGCCGGTTGTACCTGCACAGGCCCTTTGGCGCGGCGCTGGGCCGAATCGGCCACGGCCCCTTCGCTTTGTGCCGGAGCCCTGCGGCTGCGACGAGCCCTGGCTGATGTGTCGAGCCCAGCTGCTGTGACACATCCTGCGGATGTGGCGACGACAGCCTTGCAGGAAAAGACGACTGGCTGGCAGGAAAAGACTACAGCCTGGCAGGAAAGAATAAGAGGCGGCGGCCGGTTGGGCGAACTGGTCCCAACGGCATACCGCAGCCCCGAAAGACCGCAGCAGCGTCAGGTCAGAAACACGGCCGCCGCCCTTAATGGAATGGGCAAAACCGCGGCTTGCCCCTTGCCCTCCGACGAAAAGATCGCCGGAGGGGGCTGCGGTTTTCCCAACCGGCGGTTTTCCGCCGCTTTCCTGCCCCGTCCAGGCCGCTAAACTACCGGCGGCCTGTGACAACAGAGTGTCAGGCCGAGAATAAACTGCTTTCAAAAAATCCGCGCGATCCAACTTCGCCGGATTGGCGGCCGCGCAGGTGGCGGATGACCCGCTCGCCGATCAAACCGATGCAGCTCCGGCGACTATTCGACGAGCTGCCTGAGCCGTGCTTTGCCGTCGATGATCGGGGACGGATTGCCTGGTGCAACCGGGCCTGTGCCGATTTGTTCGGACTAGCCCCCGACGCGCTCGTCGGCATCGCCTGCCGTTACGATGCCAGCGGTAGCGCAAGCGTGGTCGAGCAGGCCAATTCTCCCAGGTCGCCGGAGGCCATCGGGGTCCTGCTTTGCCCGCCGCCCGACGTGCCGGAGCAAGGGGTCGTGGTTCGCAGGCTGCCGCTCGCAAGGCCGGGGGGCGAGGTCGCGGCATGCCGCGCCACGTTCTTGGCGCTGGGGCGTTCGGCATGGAGCGCCGGGCGCTGGGAGTCGCAAGCGGCGGGCGAGATCGTCGTGTTCGGCTGGCTTACGGCGCTGCCCACGGCCGCCGCCGACGAGTCGGCGACCTTGATCCCCCTGGCCGCAGTTTTGCACGATCAACTGCTGCAGTTGCGAACCGCGCGCGCAGTCTCCCAGGCGGCGATCGAGTTGGGGCCGTCGCGCTGGGCTGCGCGGCTGCGAGCCCAGCTTGCCGCTGCCGCACGTTGCGAGGCGCCGGTCGCCTTCGTCGGGCCCGAGGGCAGCGGGCGGACGCAGTTGGCCGCGGCGCTGCACGCCGCACGGTTTCCCACAGTCGACGCGCAACGGCTCACGATCGACTGCGCGCGCATGCCGGCCGAGCAAATCCGCGCGGCGCTTGCGCAATTGATCACCGCCGGCCGCCGCGGGCGATCGCTGCGCGGCACTTTGCTGCTGGCCGATGTTGAGCACCTGCCGGCCGAAATTCAGGCTGAGCTCGAGCATGTTCTCGACGACGAGCGGCTCGGCCTGTGTCCGGTGGTCACGTCGGCCAAGGCCTTGGAGGAACTGGCCGACTCGGGACAATTCCGCGCCGCCCTGGCGATGACCCTGGCGACGCTTTCGATCGTCGTGGTACCGCTGTCGCGGCGGCGCGAGGACATCCCGCTCTTGGCCCAGCAGGCGCTCGAAGCGCGCAACGAGCCGGGCGGCAAGCAGTTGGCCGGTCTCGTGCCGGCCGCGATGGAGCGCCTGATCGCGTACGACTGGCCGGGCCAATGGCGCGAACTCGACGCCGCGATGGCCCACGCTCATGACCAGGCGGCGGGCACCTGGGTTCAACCCGGCGATCTGCCGGAGCAACTGCGAACGGGCGCCGCGCAACCCAAGTCGATGCGCCAGGAGCAGCCGTTGGCCTTGGATGCATTTCTGGTCGAGGTCGAAACCGAGCTTTTGCGGCGAGCAATGGCGCGGGCCAAGGGCAACAAGGCCAAGGCAGCACGCCTGTTGGGCATGACGCGACCGCGCCTTTACCGGCGGCTGGTGCAATTGGGTCTCGAGTCGCCGTCCGACGAAAGCGGGCCAGGCGAGTGAAACTGCGTTGGCCGGCCGGATCGTCCCGCGGCGACGTGGCACGGCTTGCCGCGGCCGGGCGCACCCCCCTAGGATACGCAGCAGGTCTCAGGATTTCGGTTGAGAACGATGTCGGCAGCATTGGCGAGGCGAATGTTGGTCGTAGAACGCCGCGCGTGCTGGGCGCCGGCGATTCGTCAGGCCACGGTCGGTCAGATCGATCGCGTGGTCGAGTGCCGCAGCCTCGACGAGGCCGGTGCGCGGCTGGCCGATTGGCCGGATTGCATCGTCGGGGTCGAAGTGTCGTGCTTCGCAGCCGCCGGGAGCGTGGCCCGGCTCGAGCGGCTGCGCCGGCGCTTTCCCCGCGCGGCGTGGATTGCGCTGGGGACCTCGGAATGGCAGACCGCCTTGGAGTTGGGGGTCAGCGCCGCCTGGTCGCAGTTGCACGAGTTGTCGGGCATCGAATCGCTGGCCGCGCGGCACTTTGCCTTGCAGCCGCGGCGCCGCTGGGGTGTGCGCGAGGCGATCTGGCAGCGGTTGCCCTGGTCGCCGGCGACGAACGAGCCGGTGAGTCGAAGCCGCACTCGCCGCCAATCGCCGCAGCCGCCAGAGACGGATGCGGCGATTGATTTCGAGCCGACTCCCGATTTCGAACCGCTCGACGAGGCCTGACGCGTCTGAGCCCCGGTGGGGCCGGCGCCGGGCGGATTGTCGAACTTTGCCCTGGAAAGGAACGTGACGGATGGCCGCAGATCTTCCTCAACTCGCCGACATCGAGGCCGAGCTGGCCCGGTTTCGCGACCCGGAGTCGGGCCGCGGTGTGGTCGAAAACGGCCAGGTCCGCGACGTGCGCCTGCAGGGCGACCACCTCGCGCTGGTCCTGGAACTGTCGACCCACGTCGCACCGCTCTGGCAGCAAACGCGCGACGAATTGGCGGCCGCCTTGCGGAGCAAATTTCCTGGCCTGGCAGCCGTCGACATTCAATTGGACGTCCTGCGGCGGCCCGTGCTCCCGATCGGGCAGATCGGCTTGTGCGCCAAAAGCGTGATCGCGGTCGGGTCCGGCAAGGGAGGCGTCGGCAAAAGCACCATCGCCACGAGCCTGGCGTTTGGATTGCGGCGGGCAGGCTGTGTCGTGGGGTTGATGGATGCCGACGTCTACGGGCCGAGCGTGCCCCATCTGATCGGCGTGCAACAGCGGCCGAGTGTCACGCCCGAGAAGAAGCTCGCGCCGATCGAAGCCGGGGGTTTGAAGGTCATGAGCATGGGGTTTCTCGTCGCGCCGGGCGATGCGGTCGTCTGGCGCGGACCCATGCTGCACGGCGCGATCACCAACTTTCTCAAGGACACCGACTGGGGCGAGCTCGATTACCTGATCATCGACATGCCGCCGGGGACGGGCGACATCGCGCTGACACTCTCGCAGTTGTTGCCGCTCACCGGCGCCGTCGTCGTTTGCACTCCGCAAGACGTGGCGCTGGCCGACGCTGTGAAGGCGATCGCCATGTTTCGCAAGGTAAACATTCCGCTGTTGGGCATGGTCGAGAACATGAGCTACTTTCTCTGTCCTGGCTGCAACCAGCGGTACGAGATCTTTGGCTCGGGCGGCGCGCAGCGTAAGGCGGCCGAACTCGAGGTGCCCTTTCTGGGCGAAGTGCCGATCAACATGCACATCCGCGCCGAAGGCGATGCGGGGCGCGTCGCGGCCACGTTCGACGATCCGCAAGTGGCGCCGTACCTGGAAGCGATCTGCCGCAATCTTGTGCGCGGCCTCGCCGACCGGCACCGCGCGGCGCCGGTACTGCCGAGCCTGACGGTGCTCTGACGGCCGCTGCAGCGGGCGGGCCGCTCCCGGCCAGCCCAAGATCCGGGCCCCCGAAGTTCTGCGGAGGCGTCGGCCGGCTGCCCGGCGCCGCTGGGGGGCTCGTTAAGCGCAGGGGGCACCAGTCGCTTCGCATCGAACAGCGTGATTAGCCGCGGCTGGCTGGAAGCAGCGATCAGCAAAAAGCACAGGGCCGCCTGGCAGAGTTGCCAGGCGGCCCTTTCTCGTTGTGATCGGTGGAGCCTGCGAATCAAAGCCGTTGCGGTCCGGCCGAAAGCGATTCGCGGGCAGGGCCACATCAGGTGGCGAGGATTACACGACTGACAAATCTTGCGACCGGTCAGCCGGCAAATCACACACTACCAGAGGCTACTTCTTCTTCTTCTTCGCAGCCTTCTTGGTAGCCTTCTTCGCACCCTTGGCAGCCTTCTTGGCTTTCTTCTTGGCCACGCTACGTCCTCCAAAAAAAGTTCCCGGTGGGCGTGCCTCGTGCCGCTTGTTGCTCGACGTCGATCAGTACGTCTGTTCGGCGCGATGCCTCAAACGATCCTCACGCTCACGCACACCACTGACAAGAAAAACAACAATCCTTCGTAAACGGTGAGACGACTCTCGCTGGGTTGAGCAGCCACACCGTCTTGTCCCTGAGCGGAACTCATGCCAGCTATTTGTACGAATCTCCAAAAATTCTGCAAGATGAGTTCTTGACTTTCGCAGAAATTTTTTTCGTGTGAACGATCGAGACCGCGCGCTACGAAGCAGCGCGCCGCGCATCGCGCGGCGCATCTTCACGGTGTCACGCGTAACGCGCGCGAGCATCGCGCGCTGAACCATCGTTGAGCCGTCGCGCGCTCGATGCGGACACGCGCCGCCAACTGCGCCGCAGCGCGCGGGCCACGGCGCCGCGCGCGACTAGCGCCAGCGCGATCCGGACTGCAACGCCCGGTAGTTCTCGTAGGCGAGAAAGCCAAAAAACAGCGGCAAAAACAGGCTGTCTGGAAACTTGAAGGCACAGAACAACGCCGCGCCACCGGCCGTCCACAGCGACAACATCGATGCCCGCGACTCCCCCAGAATCGGATCGTGGCGCACGCTCAGCAGCCGCGCGATCTGCCCACCGTCCAAGGGATAGATCGGCAGCAGGTTCACCAGTCCCCAGTAGATGCAGATGTAGAGGACGTCGGCCGTCAGCACGTTGAGCCGGAAGTTGAGCGGTTGCCCGCCGTCGAGTTCGATCAGGTCGCCGGGGAACTCAAAAAAAATTCCCCGCCTGGACACTTTGAGCAACACGATGATCACCGCGGCCAACAGAAACCCGGCGCCCGGTCCCGCGGCAAGAATCGCCAGCCGTGTGCCCAAGGTCTCGCGCCGTGGGCTGTAGATCGCCAGCCCGCCGGCAGCGTGTAACACGATCGACGGTCGATTGCCGAAGCGCCGCGCGGCAAACGCATGTCCTAGTTCGTGAACCAGGATCGCAAGCAGCGCCGCGACAACCCACAACACGACGAACTCGAATTTGCGTGCCGACGCGCCCAGCACGATGCCCGCCAGCCAGAAGTAAGGGCTGATCCGCACGGGAATGCCGAACAACGAGAACTTCAGGTCGTACGGCGTCGGGGGAGGTTCTTGCAGCAGCAAGGCGTTGGATTCCTGGTCGAGCCGGTGGTTGATACCCGCCGCGGGATGCGGACGGTGCGTCAAGGCGCTCGATGATAAATATAGACCTGGTAGAGCTTTGAGTTGTCCGAGCTGAATCGCGGCTGGGCCGGAGCCCAGGGCCATTCGCCCTCGATCGGCGCGGTCGAGACGACCGCCGCGGCACGAGCCAATAGACCGTCGCGACGGACCTGTTCGGCCGCCGAGCCGCCGGTGAGCGAGCTTACGAAGCGATAGTCGTCGCCCGCGGCCCGGAGTTCGGCCAGGGCATACAACCACGGCGCCCCGACGATGACGCACGGTTCGCCGGCGCTCAACTTCTGGCGGACGAACTCGGCGACCAGGCGTTGTTGATCGCGGGGGCGCTCGCGCAATTCGGGCACGATCGCTCCGAGCGCGGCGAGCCACACCGGCAGCCAAACCAGCGCGCCGGCGATCAGCAGGCGTCCGGCGGACGCGGTGCTGCCGGCGAACGATTGGCTACCGAGCGCCGCGGCTTCGACCAGCGCCACCACGCCCCAGGGGGCGGCCAACTGGACGTAATGGGGATAATCGCGCACGGTCAAAGGCAAGGTCATGCCGATCAACAGCAGCACGACCGCCACGCTGCGCGCCGTGGGCCGCAGCACCGCGGTGCATAAGGCCAAAGCGGCCACAACGCTCAACGGCAGCGCCGGCCCGCCGTTCGTCAGGGCCTGCAACAGCGTGCGCGGTCCGATGACTCCGTAATCGCGCCCACCGAAGGTAGCCAGGTGCCAGGCCAGGCTGCTGGGCGTCTGCTGCAGATCGAGACAGAACAAAAGGAACGGCGTGGCCGCTCCGAGTGAGAAGCACGCCAATCGCGCCCATGCGGGGGCGGTCGCGCTCGACGCTGCGTTTCGCGGATGCACTCGGGCCATCACCAGCCCGACGAGTCCGGGCAGCGCCAAGAGCGCATACTGCTTGGTTGCCAGGGCCGCGCCGGCGAACAGCCCCGCAACGACGGCCGCAGACACGCCGGCGAACGTCGTCGCGACGGCCGCGGCGAGCAGGCCGAGATTCACCAATGGCTCGAGCACGATGGCCGAGCCCTCGCAGGCCCAAGTCCAGGCAAGCCACAGCGCGGCGCCAACCAGGGCCAACGGTCGAGCATGTCCCAGCCGCTGCAACAACCAGCCGAGCAACACCGCGTTCACGCCTTGCAAGGCGATGAACAGGCCCATGACGTGCACTGGGCTTGATCGAGTCGTCTGGCCGAGCAGTGCCAAGACCGAGGGGCCAAGCGGCGGGTAATCGCAGGGCAGTTCTCGATAGAGCGCCTTGCCCTGGGCCATTTCTCGGGCGAGCGGCAGATAGAGGCCCGCGTCGGGGTTGATCGGGTCGAAGCCCAGATCACAGGCGAAGCCAAGGGCCGCCAATGCCAACAGGGCCAGCGTTGCCCAAGTCTCGGGGCGGTTCATCGGCTTGGCGCCCCCGGAACGGCGCGGCATTTCACGGTGAGCGTACGACGCCACCGGCCGTGCGGAGGTGCGGGCCGCGAAGCGTTTCGCGCGGACCCGGGGCCGCAACCGACGCGAGGATGAGCCGGGCCGCTTTGACCGCGGCACCGGACTGGCCAAAACGATCGCGCAGCGCCTCCAGCTCGCCGACGCGCCGCGCATGGGCCGCCGGATCGTTGAGCCAGCCAAGCACGTGTCGGGCCAGATCGGCCGAACGGTCCTGCCATGTGAGGTACTCGGGGAATAACAACGCGTCGGGTGGTGCGGCGTCGCGCGGCCGGCCGGCTAACGGGTCTTCGTCGGCCAGCAGATTGACCAGCGTGATGTACTTCGCCTTGCGAAAGAACGTTTGGACGAAGTATGCCAGGGCATCGATCCAATATACGACGACCGTCGGCCGGGCGTGATGGAGCAGCTCGAGCGATACCGAGCCCGACACGGCGATGCACGAGTGGGCCGCGGCGATCAGCTCGGGCGTGCGACCGTGGAAGACCTCGAGTGGCAGCCCGCGTGCGTCGGCTTGCTGGCGGACCGATTCGGCCTGCGAGTCCCGGAAACAAGCCGCGGCAAACCGCACGTCGGGTCGCGCCGCGTGAATCCGCTCGGCAGCCGAGAGCAACCAGCGCAGATTGTGTTTCAGCTCCTGGTTTCGCGAGCCGGGGAGGAGCACCACCAGTGGCCCCTGTCCGGCACGCTGCTGGGCGCAAAAGGCCTCGTCGAACGGGTACTGGCGCACCTCGTCGAAAAACGGATGGCCCACGTACGTCACCCGACAGCCACGCTCGGACAACCATCGCACCTCGAAGGGCAGCCCGCTGAGGGCGAGATCGACGCGCTCGCGCATCTTCTTGACCCGCCAGCGGGCCCAGGCCCAGACCTGTGGGGGCGAATAGTAGAACACCGGAATGCCGAGCCGCTTGGCACGCTTGGCAATCAGCCAATTGAAGCCCGGGTAGTCGACGAGCACGACTGCGTCGGGCCGCTCGGTGGCGAAGAACTGCTCGGCCCGGGCCAGGAGTTGGAGAAAGGTGCGGATGTTCCAAAACACGCGCAGAAACCACATCACGGCCAGTTTCGTCAGGTCCTCGTGCAGCTCGCAGCCGGCGGCCTGCATTTTCGGTCCGCCGTAGCCGACCGCTCGCAGACCAGGGCACTCGCGGCGCAGGGCCTTGATCAGGTTGGCGGCGTGTACATCGCCGCTGGGTTCGCCCACCGAGAAGTAGACGAGCGGGGACGAGCTGGCCATGACCGTCCTTACAGATGAGAGTGGGGATGGAGCGCACCGGCCGCGGGCGCATGGTGCCCGTCGAGTCGGCGCAGCGCCGACGGGCTCTTGTTGACCCGCCAGGCGGAAACTTGCGGGGCGTCGAGCAACTCGACGTCGCTGCCCGTCGCATCGACTACATGGCGCATCTGCCAGGCCGTTGCCAGCAGGCACAGCGGCCCAGGCAGCGGTCGCGCGATGCGCGAGGCCGGCTCGTCCGCGCGGTATTCGACGTAGACCTCGCCGACGCGAAAGCCGCGGCTGGCGACGATCTCCGCCACGTAGCGGGACTGGCCGAGAAACAGTTGCAGGCCCGAGACCGCCTCGCGCCGAGCGGCCCAAAAGCCGCTCGTCGGGTCGTGTGCCAGCGTGCCGCACAGCCAGCGTCGCGGCGCTTGCCACACCCCGCGCACATAGCGCTTCGCGCGCGATTGGCGCCGCCGCGCAAACACCAGGTCGCAACGCGCCAGACGCTCGGTGAGCAATGTGATGTCGTCGGCCACGTATCGGAGATCGGCCGGCATGACGACGACTGCTTCGCCGGCCAATGCCGAGAGCGCCATCGTCAATGCCGCGTCGAGGCCGCCGCATGGGGCAAGTCGCAGCAGCCGGGCCTGCGGTACATCGCGCAGGATGACGCGCGTCGCATCGTACTCCGCGGGGGTCGAGCCGGCGTCGACCGCGACGATCTCGAAACTGTTGCCGTGCCGGTACATCGCTCCAACCAGCTCGGGCACGCGCCGCGCAAGCCGCGCGGCGTCGTTGGCAAACGGTAGTACGATCGACAGATCGAGCATGGCATCCGTGCCGCTCTGAGTGGGGGCGTTGCCCGGCCGGCCTCGGACCGGACCCTCGCCGGGGGCCGAAGTATGTCAAAACCAGTGTCCGGCCGGAAGTTCAATCATCCCGCTCGCGGCCGCGCAGCCAGCGGCCGCAGTTTTGCCGCAAGTCTTTGCGTGGATTAGCATAGTGCAGCACGCCAGCCACCCGCCGGACCACGCTGCAACGCCGCCCCCAATTTCCCCGCCTTACGGAGTCATTCGCGTGTCTCGACTCGATCCGGCCGCCCATCGCATCGCGGCCTTAGCCTTGGTCTGCCTGCTCGGAACCGCGGGGCTCGACCCGCGTTCGGCGCCAGCTCAAAAGGTGCCCGACGGCTTTCGCGCAGAGCTGATGTACAGCGCGCCCGAGGTCGAACACCCGAGCGTCGTGACCTGCGACGAGGCGGGCAATCTGTTCATCGGCGAGGACCCGATGGACATGCGCGGACCTTCGACGCAGGAGTTCGACCGGGTCTTGATGATCCGCTTCGACCCCACCGGCGGGCCGCCGCGCAAGACGGTGTTTTGCGAGGGGCTGTCGGCCGTGTTCGGGCTGCTCTGGCACGAGGGGGCGCTGTACGTGCTGCACGCGCCGCACTACTCGGTGTTCCGCGATCGCGATGGCGACGGCGTGGCCGAAGAGCGCCGCGATCTGGCCGACGGTTTCGGACCTCCGGCCGGCGTGTTCGGCTTTAACGATCACATCGTCAGCGGCATTCGGCTCGGGATGGACGGCCTCGTGTACGTGTCGGTCGGCGATAAGGGGATCGCCCGGGCCACGGGGGCCGACGGCAGCCAGGTCACCCTCGAAGGGGGCGGTGTGGTGCGCATGCGGCCCGACGGTACGCAACTCGAGGTGTTCAGTTCTGGAACCCGCAACCATTTGGACGTAGCTTTCGATTCGCTCGACAACATCTTCACCTACGACAATACCGACGACGGCCTCGGTTGGTGGACGCGGCTTACGCATCACGTCGAGACTGGCTACTACGGCTATCCGTATGACTATCACCCGCACCCCGAGCGCCATCTGCCGCACATCAGCGAGCACGGAGGCGGCTCGCCTTGCGGCGCGGCGTGCTACCGCGACGTGACCTGGCCGGCCGAGTATCGCGACAACGCCTTCTTCTGCGAATGGGGCAAGGGCAAGATCCAGCGATTCCGTTTCGAGCGCAGCGGCGCGACGTTCACGGCCCAGATCGACGACTTCATGGTCAACGACGGGCAGGGCGAGGAGTTCCGTCCGCAGGACTTGTGCTTCAGCCCCGACGGCCGGGCCATGTACGTGGCCGACTGGAACTACGGCGGGTGGCTCAATCCGGCAGTCAAAGGGCGCATCTACCGCGTCACCTATGAGCGTGGCGACGTGCCGGCCGAGCCACCGCGAAAGACCGACGCGGCGCCGCTCGCAGAGCAGTTGGCCGCGCTGGCGCATCCCGCGCATAGCGAGCGCGTCCGGGCCCAGCAACGGCTCGTCGGGTTGGGTCGCCCGGCCGTCGCGCCGCTCGAGCGTTTGCTGGCCGGCTCGGCCGAGGCGCCGGCCAAAATTCATGCGATCTGGGCGCTCAACGGACTGGCCGACGCACTCGGGGACTACGACCCGGCTGC